>JBBDXV010000327.1:10964-19387 GCA_040902165.1 Pseudohongiellaceae bacterium | reverse complement strand
CCGCCGATAAAAAAGGGGAGCAGTATACACGCCCCAAGGCTGGTAAAGAAGTTCCAGGGTGGACTTAATCCGACCATCCCGAGGATAATTGCCGGCCCCTTGCCGGTTCACCATAACGCGGAAAAAATGATTAATGACAAGCTCTGACAAGCGTACCGCCATGCTGCTGGTTCTTGACGGCTGGGGTTATCGGGAAGCCCGTGAGCACAACGCCATCTTCGCTGCCAACACGCCGGTTTGGGATCGCTTGTGGCGTGATGAACCCCATACGCTGGTACATACCTCCGGACTGGCCGTTGGCCTGCCGGACGGCCAGATGGGAAACTCGGAAGTAGGCCATATGAATCTGGGTGCGGGCCGGGTGGTGTATCAAAGCCTGACGCGTATTGACAAGGCCATCGCTGACGGTGAATTCGAAAAAAATCCGGTACTTGTTTCTGCGGTCGACCTGGCTGTCAAAAACAAAAAAGCCGTGCATATTCTGGGATTGTTGTCCCCGGGCGGCATACACAGCCACGAAGATCAAATTCTGGCGATGGTGGATCTGGCCTGCGCCAGAGGTGCCTCGAAAATTTATCTTCACGCATTTCTCGACGGCCGGGATACTCCGCCCCGAAGTGCTCTTGAATCCCTTGCCAAAGCTGAAAACAAACTGCAGGCGAGCGGACGGGGTCGGGTGGCATCCATTATCGGTCGTTTTTTCGCAATGGATCGAGACAATCGTTGGGATCGAGTTGAAACTGCCTACCGTATGTTGATTGAAGGGGTTGCACCATTTGCTTCGCCTGATGCTGCCTCTGCATTGCAGGCCGCCTATGCACGCGATGAAGATGATGAATTCGTACAGGCAACCCTGATTATTCCGCCCGGCGAAAAGCCTGCGACGATCACTGCCGGCGACAGTGTCATCTTCATGAACTTTCGCTCCGACCGGGCGCGCCAGCTTAGTCGTGCATTGGTGCAGGAAAACTTTTCCGGTTTTCAACGCCGGACGATGCCGGCTGTTCACTTTGTAACATTGACCGAATATGCCAGGGATATAAGCGCACCCTATGCATTTGCGCCACAGCAGCTGAACAATACCCTGGGTGAGTATTTGTCGACACTGGGAAAGACCCAGTTGCGAATTGCCGAAACAGAAAAATATGCCCACGTAACGTTCTTCTTCAACGGAGGTCGCGAGCAACCTTTTGCCAATGAAGAACGGGTACTGATCCCTTCGCCCAAGGTAAAGACTTACGACCTGAAACCCGAGATGAGTGCGTTCGAAGTTACCGACAAATTGATTGAAGCGATTTCATCGCGCAGATTCGACGCGATTATCTGCAACTTTGCCAATGGCGACATGGTTGGTCATACCGGAAATTTCAAAGCCGCAGTCAAGGCAGTGGAAGCCATTGACCTTTGTCTCGGAAAAATTGAAAGGGCCATTCGCGCAGTAGACGGCAATCTTCTCATTACCGCGGATCACGGCAACGTCGAACAAATGCAGGATGAAGATACCGGACAGCCCATGACTTCGCATACCAGTGGTCCGGTCCCGCTGGTTTACGTCGGCAGCAATAGATCGCAGTTTGCAAACAACGGTTGTCTGGCCGATATTGCACCTACCCTGCTCACCCTGATGCGACTTCCGATACCGAAGGAAATGACCGGAAAACCTTTGCTGACCGCCGGCCTCAATGGCGACAGGGCGGTTTCAAACCTGCCTTGAAAAGTTGACTGGATGAGCCTTGATTTGAATCGACTATTAAAATCAACATTCATTGTTCTGTTTTACCTTGGTTTACCAATGCTGTTTTCGTCAACGCATGCCGCAGAGAATTCGCCTGCCACCCAACAACAGTTAAATGATCTCGGTACTGCCATTCAGGAAGTTGACAGTTGGCTGCAACAGGCAAACATTCAGAGATCTGATGACGAAACTGCATTGCGTGCAGTGGAACTGGCATTGCAGTCAGGCTACAAACAATTGCAGACCTTGCAAGACAGGGTAGCTGAGACGCAGACCTTGAAAGCGGAGATTCAGCAAGACACTGAACAGGTTCAGCGCCAGCTCGCCGGGCAGTCGGTGTTGGTCAAGGCAAGCCTGCGGCAGGTTTATTTCAGTGGCAAACAAAGCCAGCTGAAACTGCTGCTCACACAGCAGGACCCGACCATAGCGCGGCGCATGCTCGAGTACCAACGCAGGATTTCTTCCTCGCGCCTCGACCTGATCGATGAGTATAAAACCAGACTTGCGCAGTTGATCAGACTTGAGTCTGAGCTCGCCGTAACAGAATCAACACTTGAAGCCAGCCAGTCAGAAGTGTCAACGCAAAATGAAAACCTGAGCGTGTTACGCGCGACAAGACAACAAGTGCTGGAAAATCTCGATCTGGAAATCGCCTCGCAAACCACACTGCGGGAAAAACTCGTTGCCGACCGCGCCAGACTGGAAGCGTTGCTGGATCGCATTGATGAAGCAATGGATGACATACCCGTACCGGTCGAGAGCATAGCCTTCGCAAGCCTGCAGGGCCAGTTACCCTGGCCGGCAGAGGGCCAGTTGTCGAGTGGCTATAATGACCCCTACGGTGATGGGACCTTACGACGTCAGGGAGTGGTCATCGCGGGCACGCCCGGCGATCCGGTTCGCGCGGTGCACGGCGGTCGGGTGGTGTTTGCCGACTGGTTGCGGGGTTATGGTCTGATGTCCATCATTGATCATGGTAACGGCTATATGAGCCTGTACGGATACAATCAAAGTTTGTCAGCTACTGCCGGCAGCATGGTTCGTCGCGGGGAGGTTGTCGCCACTGTAGGCAACAGCGGCGGACAAACAGAAAACGGTGTCTATTTTGAGATACGCCTGAACGGTCGCCCGCAGAACCCGCTTGAATGGTGCCTGAGGATTACGAATTGAAATGCAGGCGGTTCCGGCCGGTCTTGTTCCGGGTGAAAGAAATGACTATAAGCGCAGACCTGCATTGCTTCCTCGACCTGAAACTGTAACTATTAAAGCAGGTTTAATCTGTACCACTGTCCATGAATCTCGCGCGGGTTAATATCATGAAACGTTTTTTTTCGCTTTTTCAGGCTGGCCTTGTGCTGGGCTATTTGGGATTTCTCGCCAGTAGCAGCTCGGCCCAGGAAGGCACACCGCCGGAAAGACTGCGCTTGCCGCTGAACGAAGTGCGGATGTTCACGGAAGCACTCGACCGGATTCGCATGTCCTATGTGGAACCGATCGACGACAAGACGCTGATCGAACACGCGATACGCGGCATGCTCGCCGGGCTGGACCCGCACTCGGCGTATCTGGACGGCAGTGACTATGAAGATTTGCAGGAAACCACTACCGGCGAATTCGGCGGACTGGGAATCGAGGTTGGTCAGGAAAACGGTTTTATTCGCGTTATCAGTCCGATTGATGACACGCCCGCCCAGCGGGCCGGAATTCAGCCCGGTGATCTGATCATTCGCATCGACGGGAAACCGCTGCAGGAAATCCTTCCCGAGGAAGCTACGCAACTGATGCGCGGTGCGCCTGGAAGCTCGGTCACTATCACCATCGTCAGAGAAGGCGAGTCGGTACCTTTTGACCTCACGATCATTCGGGAAGTCATCGCCATTACCAGTGTCAGGCAACGAACCCTGGAACCCGGTTACGGCTATATCCGCATCTCACAGTTTCGCACCAACACCGGCGAAGAACTGATCCGTGCAATCGAGAATCTGAAGACCGCCAATCCGGAATTGAAAGGATTGATCCTGGATCTGCGCAATAATCCGGGCGGTGTTCTGCAGGCTGCCGTAGCAGTGGTGGATGCCTTCATCGCAGAGGGGAAGATTGTCTATACCAAGGGCCGCCTGACCGAGGCGGATATGGAGTTTGAGGCAACCCGCAGCAACCCCGGCGGCGATACGCCGATGATTGTACTTATCAATGAAGGCTCTGCCTCGGCATCGGAAATCGTAGCCGGTGCCCTGCAGGATCACGAACGCGCGATCATCATGGGCAGCAAGAGTTTCGGCAAGGGGTCAGTTCAAACAGTATTGCCATTGAGCAGTGACCGTGCAATCAAGCTAACGACGTCTCTTTATTACACACCAAACGGCCGATCCATTCAGGCCCAGGGTATAGTTCCCGACATTGAGGTTCAGGAGGCCCTGGTAACCCGCATCGATCGCAATACCGCCATCTACACCGAAGCAGACCTGCAGGGTCATCTTGAGAATGCGGCGGCGGACGAGGATCAGGGAGTGCAACCGGTGGTCACTGCCGAGCAGATTATCGTCAGCGATTATCCGCTCAATGAAGCGTTGAATCTGCTAAAGGGTATTGATCGTTTTGGATCTGCCTCACGTGCGGGTAATGTAAGCCAACGCTGATTGCAGTGGTCAAAGCCGCATCGTGATTCCGTGATCAGCCATATAACGTTTGGCTTCAGGAATTGTGAATTCTCCAAAGTGAAAAATACTGGCGGCCAACACGGCATCGGCACCACCCTGCTTGACGCCTTCAACCAGATGCTGCAAGGTTCCCACGCCACCGGAAGCAATGACAGGGACATTGACAGCATCACTGATGGCGCGGTTCAGCGCCAGATCAAATCCTGTTTTGGTACCGTCCCGGTCCATACTGGTTAACAAAATTTCGCCGGCACCGAAGCTGACCATTCGTTTCGCCCAGTCTATGGCGTCCAGTCCGGTGGGTTGACGGCCACCGTAAGTAAATATCTCCCAGCGATCCGGCTCCCCCGCCTTGCTCGCTTTCTTGGCGTCCATCGCCACGACAATGCATTGGGAACCAAATCGTTCTGACGCGCGTCTGACAAACTCGGGGTCTTTTACTGCTGCCGTATTGATGGACACCTTGTCGGCGCCGGCGTTGAGCATGGTACGAATGTCGTCAAGGCTGCGAATTCCTCCCCCTACCGTCAACGGAATAAATACCTGACCCGCGATTGCCTCCACGGTCTGCACCGTGGTATCACGACCCTCGTGGCTCGCCGTGATGTCCAGAAACGTAATTTCATCGGCACCGGCATCACTGTAGCGTCTCGATACTTCGACCGGGTCGCCGGCATCGCGAATGTCGACAAACCTGACGCCTTTGACAACCCTGCCCTTGTCACAATCAAGACAGGGGATTATGCGTTTAGCCAGACTCATTTCATTCATCCAGAAAATGTTGTGCTGCTTTGATATCCAAACTGCCTTCGTAGATCGCCCTGCCGGTAATCGCCCCAATAATTCCGGCCCCGGTTGCGGTCCGGCAGACTGACTTGAGTGCTCTGATATCGTCCATGCTGCTGATGCCGCCGGAGGCAATTACCGGAACGTCTGTCTGTTCCGCCAGCGCTACTGTGGCCTGCACATTGATACCCTGCATCATTCCATCACGCGCGATATCTGTGTAGACAATGGCCTGGACACCGTAGCCGGAAAACTGTTTTGCCAGCTCAACGGCAGAAACGGAGCTGGTACTCGCCCAACCCCTGGTAGCCACCAGACCGTTCCTGGCATCCAGTCCGACGATAATCCGTTCCGGAAAATCCTGACAGGCACGCGCAACAAACGCCGGTTCTTCTACTGCCCTGGTGCCGATAATGACGAAGCTGACACCGGCAGAAAGATAGGTCTCTATGGCGGCCAGGTCGCGGATGCCCCCGCCGATCTGCAATGGCAGGTCCGGAAATGTCCTGGCGATGGATTTGACGATGTCTCCGTTGACCGGCTGTCCGGCAAAGGCGCCGTCCAGGTCGACGATGTGCAGGCGCCTGGCACCCTGGGAATGCCAATGTCCCGCCATCGTCAGCGGATCGTCGGAAAACACGGTTGCCTCTTCCATACGCCCCTGCTTCAATCGCACACATTGACCCTGTTTCAGGTCAATTGCCGGTATCACTATCATCGGCCACCGTCCCAGTCGAGAAAATTCCTGAGCAGGCTAAGCCCGGCTGTCTGACTTTTCTCCGGATGAAACTGGACGGCAAAGATATTTCCTTCCGCGAGCGCCGCACAAAAATCGACACCATAGGATGTGGTGCCGGCGATCTGATCAATGTTTCCAGCTTCCACATAATAACTGTGAACAAAGTAAAATCGGCTATGGTCCGCTATGCCCTGCCACAACGGATGCTGGCCAGTCTGGGCAACGCAGTTCCAGCCCATGTGCGGCACCTTTAATCGTTCGCCCGCGGCATCGCGCAAATCAATACCAAAATGACGCACCCGGCCCGGCAGTATCCCGAGGCAATCCACGCCATGATTCTCTTCGCTGTGTTGCATCAACGCCTGCATGCCGACGCATATCGCGAGAAGCGGTTTGGTTTTTACTGCTTCCCTGACGATTCGATCAATGTTCAGGCGCAGAATTTCGGCCATGCAATCGCGAATGGCGCCGACACCCGGAAAGATCACACGATCAGCAAGGTCGATACGCTTCGGGTCAGCGGTAACAGCCACCTCGACGGACATGCCGGCATTTCGGGCAACAAACTCCAGTGCCTTGGCGACTGAATGCAGATTGCCCATGCCATAGTCAATGACAGCGATTTTATTCATATCAGGAAACTCACCTGCAGACCTGGCAGTTACAACGATCCCTTGGTCGAAGGGATAACCGAGCTGGCGCGAGGGTCAATCTCCACTGCCATGCGCAAAGCACGCCCAAACGCCTTGAAGATGGTCTCCACCTGGTGGTGTGCATTTTTTCCGCGAAGGTTGTCAATGTGCAAGGTAACAAAAGCGTGATTGACAAACCCCTGAAAAAACTCATGGAACAGGTCAATGTCGAATCCGCCTACCGACCCGCGTACAAACTGAACATGGTATTCGAGTCCGGGCCGACCGGAGAAATCGATCACCACCCTGGACAACGCTTCGTCCAATGGTACATAAGCGTGGCCGTAGCGTCGTATGCCGGTTTTGTCCAGCGCCTTGTTGACCGCCTGGCCCAGTGTGATACCGATATCTTCCACTGTGTGGTGGGCATCAATCTCCAGATCGCCTTTCGCTTCGACCTCCAGATCAATCAGACCATGGCGTGCAATCTGGTCCAGCATGTGATCCAGAAACGGCAACCCTGTCTCTGCCGTCAATTTGCCCTGGCCATCAAGATTGACGGCAACGCTGATACGCGTTTCCTTGGTATTTCGTTCTACTCTGGATTGACGGTCTGCCATGGCAAAAGTCTCGTTCGGAGCGGCAAGGCGGGCTGGCCGGGACTTTGACTCCGAAAAACGTTGAATAACAGGAATAACAACGAGCAACAAGGAACAAGTGGAAAGTCGCGCATTATAGGACGCCTGCAGTACCAAGGAAAGGCTGCTGTCATTTCAAACCGTGCATGCACCAATCCCATTGGGTAAACTATCCGGCTCAATCATTTGGCACTCTTTCCGAGTTACGATCATGCGCAAGCTGTTGGGAACCTTTTTCAATTTGCTGACCGTGCTGTTCATCCTGCTGTTGGTGGCGGCTGGTGCGCTGTTGTTCGTGGTTGACCCGGACCGCTATCGACAATCGCTGGAGCAATTCGTTCTGACAGAAAGCGGATTACAGCTCGAGATCGCCGGTGATATGTCGCTTATGTTGCGACCCTATGTCGGCATGCGTATCAGTGATGTGCGGATACGCGACTCGCAGCAGCCACGGGAGCTGGGGTCAGTCTCACTGCTCGCGGTAAAGGTGGATCCCTGGCGTTTGCTCAGGGGACAACTGCTATTGCAGGAACTGGGTGCGGAGAGTGTTCATATCAACTGGTATACGGACAGCGAGGGTAATAATTCCTGGGAGCAGATATTCCGCGAGCAAGCTGCCCTGCCCTCGTCAGAAGATCCCGGTGCCGCGATCCAGAACGTGGTAGCGTTGGTCACTGTTGCCGAATCCAGTATCGATTTTCAGGATCACCAGCGAGGCACTCATTTCACAGTTCGCAATCTTGAATTTACCGGTCGTGAAAGCAATACAGTGGAAGCGGGGTTCAGGATTCGGGCAGAGTTTGACTGGTCTGACGAAAGTGGCAGTCCACCACGCCGCCTTGTCATATCCAGTTTGAACCGGGCCAACCTCAACAGTGGTGATCTCAGCGTCGACGAACTTCAAGTTACCTATACACCGGTGCAACTGCAGGGAGACATGGAAATTCGTGACCTGTTTTCCAACACCAGCTGGAGTGGCAAACTGGTTTCTAACACATTTCCTCTGACTGACCTGCTGATCAATCTTGGCGTGCTGGAAATCCGGCAAGCACCGATTACCACGTCGCCGGAGCCGCGTTCGGACTCCGACGCTACGACAGTGCAGGTGACTTTTCAGGGCGATGCAAGGCAGCTGCGCATTCCCTCAGCCACAGTGACGCTGGGCAACATGACTGCCGACGCCGATGCTGTCATACGCTACAGCAATGGACTGTCGCCCAATAACATAACCTA
>JBBDXV010000327.1:2614-10864 GCA_040902165.1 Pseudohongiellaceae bacterium | reverse complement strand
GCCCGTTTCGACGCCGACCCGGGTCAATTCTGTCGTCCTGATTTTCAAATCGTCCGCGCGCTGTATTTGATGCTGGGAGAGGGTCGACTGCAGCCGACGCTTGAAGAGATCCTTGCAGATCCGGTTCCATCGCCACTGTCAGACAACGCCAGACTTATGTTGCCAGGCCCGCCTGTCAACCCACAGTGACCTGACTTCGATGTCACAGTTTTCCCGCCAGGTATTGCATTGGTTTGACCTGCACGGCAGAAAAGATCTGCCCTGGCAGTTGAACCCCAGCGCCTATCGGGTATGGGTGTCGGAAATCATGTTGCAACAGACCCAGGTAACGACTGTCATTCCGTATTTCCAGCGATTCATGACACAATTCCCTCAGGTGAATGTTTTGGCGGAAGCGCCGCTCGATCAGGTGTTGCATCTGTGGACCGGTCTGGGTTACTACGCACGCGCCCGCAATCTGCATAAGGCAGCACAACAACTGATGCAGGAATACGCCGGTGAATTTCCGTCAACCACTGCACAGTGGGTCAAACTTCCCGGTATCGGCATTTCCACCGCGGGCGCTATCGTCGCGCTGGCATTTGACCAGCCGGCTGCAATTCTTGACGGCAATGTCAAACGCGTATTAACCCGCCATTTCGCGATTGCAGGTTGGCCTGAACAGCGCCCGGTCAATGACCGACTATGGAACATTGCGCAAGAGATTCTGCCGGTATCGCGTTTTGCCGACTACACTCAGGCGATGATGGATCTGGGAGCACTGGTCTGCACACGCAGCATGCCAAACTGCCCGGATTGTCCGGTAAAAAAAACCTGTCGCGCCAGAGCGCAACAGACTATAGCCGATTACCCGGGTCGAAAATCCGGTCGAACCCTGCCAGTGCGCCAGGTCACCATGTATATCCTGCAAAACCGGGAGGGCGAGGTGTTGTTAATGAAACGACCACCCACAGGCATTTGGGGTGGGCTTTGGAGTTTCCCGGAGTCGCCGGTTGATATTGTTGATATTGAAGGTAGCGCAGGGTCTCGCTGGTCAGAAGAGATAAACACTGGCACAACATTGCCCATGGTGCGCCATAGCTTCACTCACTTTCATCTGCATATAACGCCGGTTCTGACTCAGGTTGGGAACAGCATCGACGCGGTCGCCGAGCCTTCCGACCGGATCTGGTATGCAGTTCACCGCCCGGCAAGGATCGGGCTCGCCGCGCCGGTTAAAAAGCTGCTGGAACAGATAGCGAACCGGCCGCCCACGCCATAGAATTGTTCCCCGGAGACCCTCATGACGCGAAACGTACACTGCAAGAAATATCAAAAGAACCTGCCGGGACTGCCCGTACCGCCCTATCCCGGGCCAAAGGGTCAGGAAATCTATGAAAACGTCTCCCAGCAAGCCTGGCAGGAATGGCAAAAGCAACAGACCATGCTGATCAACGAAAAACAGCTGAGCATGGCCAATGCCGAGCACCGCAAATACCTGCAGCAGGAGATGGAGAAGTTTCTCAACAACGAGGTTTACGACCAGGCCGAGGGCTATGTTCCCGAATAGCACCCGCCTCCGCCTCCGGCTTGACTAACGTGCTTCCGGCGGGTTTAATACGCGGCTTGTTTTGCACTTGACCCGCAGTAATCGGTCAAAAATCGCAGGATGCCTGTCTTCAATCGCGACAAATTTTAAGTGCCACGAGCAACGCTTCGAAGACCTAAAGTGACGCTAAGTAGATTTAAAGCGTCGTGAGCGAAGCGAAGACGAGGCAAATGATCGAGTGAAGGAAGGAGCTTACATTTGGTAAGTGACTGACTGAACGAGAGCATTTAACGAAGTATTCGCGAGCGCAACAGCTTTAAAACGCCCAGGTAGCTCAGTCGGTAGAGCAGAGGACTGAAAATCCTCGTGTCGGCAGTTCAATTCTGCCCCTGGGCACCACTTTCCTTTCGCTTACCGTAGCGCATCGACACATCGTACCCGACACCATAACTTTCAAGATAGGGAAAAGGTGCACATGCCAAACTCTTCAGACCACTCCCGGAATCTGCCAATGACAATCAACGCGACAAACTCATTCGATGAAATGGGGCTGTCAAAGCCTGTTCTGGAGGCTTTGAACGATGTGGGCTATGAAACCCCTTCGCCGATTCAGGCGCAGGCGATACCCCTGTTACTGACCGGCAAGGATGTACTGGGTCAGGCGCAAACCGGAACCGGAAAGACTGCCGCCTTCGCCTTGCCAATACTAACCAGGCTGGACATCAAACAGCAGGATCCCCAGGTCATGGTGCTGGTTCCCACGCGCGAGCTGGCCCTCCAGGTCGCAGAAGCGTTTCAGACTTATGCCAGCCATATCGCCGGCTTTCATGTTCTGCCGGTCTACGGCGGCCAGGACTACAGCGGTCAGATTCGCGCCTTGAAACGGGGAGTACACGTCGTGGTCGGTACTCCCGGTCGGGTCATGGATCATATGCGCCGGGGCACACTGAAGCTGGAAAAACTTAAAACCCTGATTCTGGATGAAGCCGATGAAATGTTACGCATGGGTTTTATCGATGACGTGGAATGGGTGCTGCAACAGACGCCGCCCAAGCGCCAGATCGCCCTTTTCTCGGCAACCTTGCCGAGAGAGATTCGCCGGATAGCCAGTCAGCATTTGACCGAGCCTGTAGAAATTACCATCGAACTGAAAACCGCCACGGCAAACCTGATCCGGCAGCGCTACTGGCCGGTAAGTGGCATGCATAAACTGGACGCCCTGACCCGTATTCTCGAAGCAGAAACTTTCGACGGCATGATCATCTTTGTGCGCACCAGAGTTGCTACAGTCGAGCTGGCGGAAAAACTGTCAGCCCGCGGGTTCGCGGCAACGGCACTGAACGGTGATATTGCCCAGAACCAGCGGGAACGCACCATCGAACGATTAAAGAAAGGTGATCTGGACATACTGGTTGCGACTGATGTCGCGGCCCGAGGCCTGGATGTCGACCGCATCAGCCATGTGGTCAATTATGATATTCCGCACGATACCGAAGCCTATATTCACCGTATCGGCCGTACCGGCAGAGCCGGACGTCAGGGTGATGCCATCCTGTTCGTGGCGCCGCGCGAACGCCGCATGCTGGAAGCCATAGAACGTGCGACAAGCAAGAAGATTGAACAGATGGAATTGCCCTCTACTGAACTCATCAATGACAAACGCATAGCGCAATTCAAGCAGACTATTACCGACACGCTGGCGCTGGAAGATCTGGATCTGTATGCACGAATGATCGAACAGTATCAACAGGAACACAATATTCCTGCGCTGGACATCGCCGCAGCCCTGGCCAGGTTGGTGCAGGGGAATACACCCTTTCTGCTGCAGCACAAATCTACAGCGGCCGGCAAGAAACCGAAGGAAGACCATTTGTCTGGTGGCGGTGATGAAGAAATCCGACGCAGCGAAAGACCGCCCCGACGTGAAAGGGATCAAGAGCGAGATCAGGGTCGAGACCGCGAGAAAAATCGGGACCGCGATAGCGGCAACGGCAGACAGGGCAGACCTGAAAGGAAAGATCGGCCTCCGGGTAATGATCGCCCGCGCAGCAAGGGCATGGAAACTTTCCGCATCGAGGTGGGACATGCGCATAAAGTCATGCCATCCAATATCGTCGGTGCGATTGCCAACGAAGCCGGTCTGGACAGCAAGCACATTGGTCGTATCGCCATTTTTGATGACTACAGCATCGTCGAACTACCCGAGGGTATGCCCGATGAATTGTTGAGTGAACTCAGGAAAGTGACAGTGGCTGGTCAGTTACTGAGTATCAAACGCGACGCCGGCGATGAAATAGAACTCCGACGGCCGAGCCCCGGCAAACCCCGCGCTGGAAAACACAGCCCCGGCAAACCTGGTTTCGGAAAACACAGACATGGAAAACCCGCTGCTGAAAAACACCGATCTGCAAGACCGAGATCTGAAAAACCGGGATCTGAAAGGCCGAGATCTGAAAAACCCGGTTCGAGGGAAACCCGGAAATTCAGCAGGGATAAAAACAAACGAAAATAAGGGTCAATCGGGAAAGGGTCGACGCCTTGTACGGCAGTGCAATAAAAGTTTTTGCTGACAGCTTTCTTATTTCTGCACTTGCAACAACTCGTGTATATCACTGTCCGTCAGCGATTCCCTATCCTGCAAGGCGGCGGCGATAAGATCAAGCTGGTCGCGATGCTCCTTTAGAACCGCCATGGTGCGCTCCTCACTGCTGCGCACCAGCTTGCTGACTTCGGCATCAATCAGTTCAGCTGTATGCTCGCTGTAATCCTTGCGGATCAACAGTTCATGTCCGGGGTAACTCTGGTCAGCGTTCTGGAAACTCAGCGGGCCAATACCTTCGTTCATTCCCCACTCACTCACCATATGGCGCGCTAGTTCAGTCGCCTGCCTCAAATCATTGGCCGCTCCGGAACTGACTTCGTCAAACACCAGTTTCTCCGCACAGCGTCCACCCAGCATGATGGCGATACGATCTTCCAGATAATGCTGGCCGTAATTCAATTTGTCTTCTTTTGGTGTCTGCTCGGTATAACCAAGCGCAAGACCACGGGGAATAATGCTGACCTTGCGCAGTTCATCGGCATAAGGCATATGAAAAGCGGTGAGCGCATGACCGGCTTCGTGATAGGCAGTCCGCTTGCGCTCCTCTTCTGTCAGCAAGGCTTCGCGCTGCTCGCCGAGCACCACCTTGTCCCTGGCTCTTTCAAGATAGCTTTGATCTACCTTGTCTTTGCCTTCGCGAGCTGCCAGCAGCGCAGCTTCGTTGATCAGGTTTGCCAGATCGGCGCCTGAAAATCCAACCGTGCCGGCCGCAATGGTTTCCAGATCCACACTTGCATCCATCGTCACCTTGCGCGCGTGTACTTTTAATATTTCCAATCGTGCTTCCCGTTGTGGCAGGTCCAGTACCACCTTGCGGTCGAAGCGCCCCGGGCGAGTGAGCGCAGTGTCCAGGACATCAGGACGATTGGTGGCAGCAATCACCACGATGGCCTCATCTCCGGTAAAACCGTCCATCTCGGCAAGAATCTGGTTGAGAGTTTGCTCCCGTTCGTCATTGCTGATTCCCGCCACGCTGCTGCGCGCTCGGCCAACGGAATCAATTTCATCAATGAAGATCAACGCCGGTGCGACTTCTCTTGCCTGTTTGTACATGTCTCTGACCCGCGATGCCCCCACACCAACGAACATCTCGACAAATTCAGAACCCGTTATGCTGAAAAACGGGACACCCGCTTCTGCAGCCGTGGCTCTGGCAAGCAATGTCTTGCCGGTGCCGGGTGGCCCAATCAATAAAATGCCCTTGGGAATCCTGGCGCCAATCTTGCGGTACTTATCCGGATTGCGGAGAAAATCTATTACTTCTGCCAGGTCTTCCTTGGCGTGCTTCAGTCCGGCAATATCATCATAACCAACCTTGATGTCCTCGCCCCTGGTCATGCGTGCCTTGGACTTGGTAAAACTGAATACACCACCGGGAAACCCCTTGCCGCCACCGCGAAGGACCCGGCTGCTCATCATGAACAAACCGATCAGCAGCATCCACGGGAGGAGATTCACAAGCACCAGTGTCCAGACTGACTGTTCAGCGGAACTGACTCTCACCACAACGTCATTTTGCTCAAGCAATGGAAACAGATCCGTATCTTCCATCGGCGGAAAGGTGGTAACGAATTCAGTCCGGTCGTTTATGCTGGCGCGAAATGCCCCGGTAATGCGGTCGCCTCTTATGTTGACGCTGACAATCTCGTCATCGCGCAACAGTTGTTTGAATTCCGAATAGGCAATCTCGGCACCGTCCCGATCACCGGAATCAAAAAATGTAAGCAAGGCAAAAAGCAACAGGCTGAAAATAAAGACATCAGCCCAGCGTTGTTGTGGAACCCGGGGAGTCGGTTTGTCCTGCGGCGAATCAGTCATGCATTCCTCTGGACCACGTCACAGCGAGTCATTCGAGCTTGTGCGTCGCGGCAATATCGTCGGCATTGGTGGCTGAGACATCGAGGTCTTTCAGCACGCCATCTCTGACGCTGTAAATCCAGCCATGAACTGACAATTCCTGGCCGGACTTCCAGGCACCTTGAACGATGGTAGTGTGACACACGTTGGCAACCTGCTCGATGACATTCAGCTCACAGAGCTGGTTAGTCCGTTCTGCGGCGCTGTCCAGCGCATCGATGCGAGTCTGATAAATACGATAGGTGTCCTTGATGTGCCGCAGCCAGTTATCTATCAAGCCATGCTCCCTGCCATCCATGGCAGCAATGACACCGCCGCACTCATAGTGCCCACAGACAATAATATGCTTGACCTTCAACACCTCCACGGCGAATTGCATTACCGACAGACAATTGAGGTCGGTGTGAATAACCAGATTGGCAATATTGCGATGTACAAACACTTCTCCCGGCAACAAATCAACAATCTGGTTGGCAGAGACGCGACTGTCGGAACATCCAATCCACAAATACTGTGGACTCTGCTGCTGCGAGAGTTTGGTAAAAAACTTTGGGTCAGATTCCTTGATCCGCTCCGCCCAACTGCGATTGCGGTCCAGCAGTAATTTCAGATTACGCATTGAGTACGACTATCCCGTTCATTATTTCCCATCACCTTCTTTGCAAAATTGCGCCATCGACAAGCTGTTTGAATTCCTCGCGGAAGCCCCCGCCTCCGGCCGGTGACACTTGCGCCATGATTACCGTGATCAGATTCTGTTCACGATCAATAAAGTATCTTGTTCCTGCCGAACCGTCCCACCAGATAGTGCCGTTGCTTACCGGAAAATCATACTCACTATTGTCCAGCACCACATTGAATCCGCCAAGACTCCAGCCCGACCCCAGCCAATAACCGCGATTGTTCAATGGCAGCACCGCGTCCGGAACGGCATTGGCAAAAATTCGTTCCACTGTGGACGGTTCAAGTACCCTTCTGCCATCGATCTCGCCACCATTCAATATCATCTGGGAAAAACGCAGGTAATCCATAACAGTCGATAACAGCCCGACACCACCTTCTATAAGACGCGGCTGCATGCTGAACGGAATCGATTCTAGTTCGGTTGGATATAACGATCCATCGTCGGAACGGTACACGGTAGCCAACCGACCAACTCTTGTGGAATCCGCCCAGAATACTGTATCAACCATGCCAACCGGAGCAAGCAACCGGTCCCAGAGAAATTCCTCCAGCGCCTGGCCGGACACGACCTCCACTACCTTGCCCAGGATCGTCGCCGAGATGCCATAGCGGAACTCCGTACCAGGATCAGCAAACAGCGGCATACCGGCAGCATTTTCCACCATTTCATCCAGCGTGATGTTTCTGTCCCGGACTTGATTGGCCACGTAGACAGGAGCACTTCTCGGCCCCAGACCACCGGTATGAGTCAACAGCTGTGCTATGGTGGTATTGCCCATGCTCTCCCTGGTCTGATGAGGATCAGGATTCACGGGATCCAGAAACACCTGTTGCCGGTCAAACCGGGGCAGATACTTGCTGACCGGATCATTGACATCCAGCAATCCGTCTTCGGCCAGCATAAGAATGGCAGTGCTGGTAATCTGCCGGGTCATCGAATAAACGCGAAACAGCGCATTGTCGGTCATTGGCCGACCCGACTCTATAACTGCCAGACCGAGTGACTGGAAATAGACAATCTTGTTGTCCCGTGCGACAGCCGCCACTACGCCAGCGAGTTCACCTGCTTCTATGTGTCTGCGTAATCGAGAAGTTGCCGTATCAAGAACGGCACTGGACATACCGACCGACTCCGGTAGTGCAAATCCCAGGTCCTGTGCGTTAGCAACAGAACCGCTAGTCATGGCAATGATCAAACTGCAAATCCTCAAGGACAAGCCGCCCTTCATCGTAACGCCTCCATAAGGCCTGGTATTGATCTGGCTTTTTGCCTGCATCAGCCAACCGTGCCTGGCGAGAGAGTAAACCAGGGACCGGCACAAATCCACCGGCGCCACTGGGCGGTAGTGTCTCAATTTTGATTTTCACTGGCGCTCAAAGGAATGCATTGATTGGCGCCGGGTACTCAGGCGCTGAAATAGGTCTGCCAATGAAAACTGGTGTCAGCCAGCGCAATAAAATCAGGATTAAGCAAATCAGCCTTGCGGTTGTAAAGCAGCTCATGAAAAGCCGTATCAACAATATTGCCGCCAGCAGCGAGCAGTACCGCGTGGGCCGCGGCCGTATCCCATTCACTGGT
>JBBDXV010000327.1:0-2514 GCA_040902165.1 Pseudohongiellaceae bacterium | reverse complement strand
GCCATCACTGTTTGACATACAGCCGACATAGCACTGATCCGTTACCGGGACCTGCACCACCCCCAGAACTGGCCTGTTGTTTTCTATCAAAGCGATATTGACGGTGAACTCACCATTGCGTTTGATAAATTCCCTGGTACCGTCGAGCGGATCGACCAGCCAGAAGCGCGACCATTCCTTGCGTATACCAAATGGAACCTGTGCTGACTCTTCTGACAGGATCGGTACATCGGGTGTGATACGGGACAATTCATTTACTATCAGATCATTGGCACGACGATCAGCCTCAGTCAAAGGTGATGAATCAAGCTTGTATTCCACCGCCAGCGCGTTGCTGGCATAGACTTCAAGGATCTCCTGTCCGGCAAGCCGGGCGATCCTGACCACTTCGTCCAGTATCCAGTCTTGCGTCATTATTCCGGCTCCGGCACATCACCGACCACAGCGAATTATCCCGGCTATCGCTTTGATTCACTCTCACTCCGGGAAACAGTATGCTAGCAGGCTGTAGGCTAAAAGGATAAAAGGGTAAACGTCTAATGCGTCAGCTGCTGAAAACCGACAAGCCGCCCTGGTCCGGAATCGACACAGTCATGTTTGACATGGACGGCACCCTGCTGGATCTGCATTTTGACAATTATTTCTGGCAGCAATATCTGCCACAGGTTTGGGCGCAAAATCTCGGCGTTCCGTTTGAGCAAGCCCGCGTTTTGCTGGAAAGCAAATATGCAGTGTTACGTGGAACACTCGACTGGTATTGTCTGGACTACTGGGCACGCGAACTGCAAATGGAAATCACACCGCTGAAACAGGCGGTAAAACACAAGATCGCGATCAGACCCGGGGTTACCGATCTGTTGCTGAGATTGCGTCAACACGACAAGCGAATTCTGCTGATCACCAATGCCCATCCGGCAAGTCTCAGTCTCAAGATGCAGGTAACCGGCATCGATATTCATTTCGACAATACCATCAGCGCACATGACTTGCGTATGGCCAAGGAAAATCATGGCTTCTGGACTGCTTTGAAGGAACAGGAACCCTATGATCCGGCGCGCACGATGCTGATCGACGACAGTCTGCCGGTACTGCGCCAGGCGCAGCGTGAAGGCATCCGGCATCTCTACGGTATTCATCAGCCTGACAGCCGGAAAGAGCCGGTTTCGGCACACGAGTTTCCAAGCATCATTGATTTCAAACACATCATGCCCTCAGACGAACTGGAATCGGTAAAGTGAAACCCGCAAAGACTCACTCAGCCAAAACCGGTGAGCAGACACAGAACCGGATTCGACTCGACAAATGGTTGTGGGCCGCCCGCTTTTACAAGACCCGCACCATCGCCAGGCAGGCAATTGACGGCGGCAAGGTTCAATGTGATGGTGCCAGGGCCAAGCCGGGAAAAGACGTGATGACGGGAATGGAAATCAGTCTGCGCCAGGGATTTGACGAAAAAACCGTGATCGTTACCGCGCTGTCCGAGCAGCGCCGGAGTGCTGCCGAAGCCCAGACTCTGTACCGCGAAACGCAGGAAAGCCTGGACAAAAGACTACTCGAGTCAGAACGACGGCGAATGCAACCGTCCCTGCTTCTGGACGGTGGAAAACCCGACAAACGTGACCGTCGCCTGATCCATCAATTCAAAGGGCGTAGTTAGGCCTGCGACTCTATTTAGTAATATCCTTTAATATTCAATTAGTTACCTTATACCGCAAGTCTAGAGACCTGGTCGAGTCAGCGGCAAAAACCGTGCTTTTCTCGCAGGTACTTTGTTTGGCATAATCCCCACCTCTTTTCACCCAGGACCTGCCCGGCACAGTCGGCGGACCCACAAGACAGCGAGTGCCGGTCCACCGCGGTACAAAATGCAGGTAACCATGTAATGAATCAGGCCAGTATCGAAACCAGCCAGAACCTTTGCCGCAATCTTCCTGTCAGTCAACTTGTAGAACTAGCAATCCTCAACCGCGAAGGTCGTCTGTCGGACATTGGTGCCTTGGTGGTGGAAACCGGCGCACGCACCGGTCGCAGCCCCAAAGACAGATTTATTGTTCAGGAACCCAGTACCTCGGATGCAATCGACTGGGGCGCCGTTAATCAGCCTTTTGATCCGCTTCGGTTTGATGCCTTGTGGAAAGCGGTTTCCTGTTATTTGGCTGACAAGATTGTCTATGTCGCTGATTTACACGTGGGTGCCGATCCGGAACATTACATTCCTGTCTGCGTTAACACCCAGTATGCCTGGCACAATCTTTTCGCCCAGACGTTGTTCATTCACGCGACAGACTACAACCCGAAAGAGAAGGCGGTCTGGCAGATTCTGAGCGCACCCGAGTTTGTGTGTGAACCGGCACGCGACGGCACCAACAGTGAATCTGCGGTGATCATCAATTTCGCCCAGCGCAAGGTCCTGCTGGCCGGCATGAGATACGCCGGTGAAATGAAGAAATCCATGTTTTCTGTTCAGAATTTCCTGTTGCCGGAAAAGGATGTGTTGCCAATGCATTGTTCTGC
>JBBDXV010000326.1:2235-19426 GCA_040902165.1 Pseudohongiellaceae bacterium | reverse complement strand
CGCTGAAAAGCTGACAGGATACCGGTATGTACGCATTGACTCCGCTCCCCTATGCGACTGATGCGCTGCAGCCGCACATCTCGCAGGAAACCCTCGAATATCACTACGGAATACATCACCGTTCGTATGTGGTACAACTGAACAAGCTTCTCGAAGGCAAAGCTGAAGCTCTTTTGTCCCTTGAAGAAGTGGTGAAGACTGCTTCCGGGGCGGTATTCAACAATGCCGCGCAGGTGTGGAATCACAGATTTTACTGGCAATGCCTGACTCCGGGCGGTGGTGGTGAACCGGACGGCGCACTGGCGAAGGCCATCAACGGGAACTTTGGTTCCTTTGCCCGCTTCAAGGAAAAATTTACCGACAGCGCCCTTAATAACTTTGGCTCTTCATGGACCTGGCTGGTGAAACAGGATGATGGCAGTCTTGTTATCGTCAACACTTCCAATGCGCATACTCCGTTAACCGACGACACTGTTGAAGCCCTGCTCGCTGTTGATCTGTGGGAGCATGCCTATTACATCGACTACCGCAACCAGCGGGACAAATACCTGGAAGCATTCTGGGCGCTGGTGAACTGGGAGTTCGTCAGGAATAATCTGGCCTGAAAAAAGCGTTTGAATCGCGGTTTTTCCAGTATCCGGTTTTGTCATCGTAATTGTCGCAAGGAATTGATACGGGCAGTTCTGTTCCTCACGCCTGGTGACAAATCCCCGCTTAATCAACTTCATCACACCACACCCGGAAACCTTTCAGGATATTTGGCCCAAAACTGCTGCTGATGGCGACATCGGCAGCATCACGGCCCCGCGCAATCAGTATTCGTCCCTTGTACGGTTTGTTGCTGCGGGCATCGAAAGTGTGCCAGCTGTCACCAAGATAGACCTCAAACCAGGCGGCGAAATCCATCGTCCCATAGGGTGGTGGCATGCCGATATCGCTCAGATAGCCGGTGCAATAACGCGCCGGAATATTCAGGCAGCGGCAGAAGGTGACGGCCAGATGATTGTAATCGCGACAGACGCCCACTTGTTCCTTGAATGCCTCATTTGCGGTTCTCGTGACCCGTGCCTGCATATAATCAAAACGAATATGGTGATGCACGAAATCACAGACAGCCTGTACCCGCGCCCAGCCCAGGGGTGTATGTCCGAACAGTTTCCACGCTGTCTCTGACAGCAGGTCGGTTTCGCAGTAGCGGCTGCCGAGCAGGAACAGCAAGGTTTCCGCTGGCAGTTCCTGAACCTGATGCTGGCGCGCATCGGGAACCACAGCATCGGCGTTGCCGCTGTCCCTGATCCGTGTATCAGTGGTGAGCATGACCTGACCCGGAGGTGCGACAATCCGGCTGCACCAGTTGCCATAGGAATCATGATAGGCAGTGATCGGGACTGAGGGTGCAATGTGGAGATGATCCGGATCGACCAGGTCGGAAACCCGCGATGAGTGCACATGCAAGGTCAGGATCATCGGCGTGGCTTGCACGCAGTCGTAAATAATCTCATAACCGATCCGGATCAGCATATCTGGAAATCCAAATGTTTCATGGGTGAATGAAAGGCAGAATGTAGCGCGACAGATAGGCTTCGCTGAGGCCAGCATCGACAAACATGGCGGTGCGCAGCGGCTCGAGATAGGCCGGTGCTGCCGTACCCGGTTCAGTCAGGGGATTGAGGTAGACCAGGGCCTCCACGGTAGTGCCCGCATGCCGCAACGTCACAACATGTTTGGCGTAACAACCGGCATCCACTTCCTCGTAGATATCCAGCGCTGCCTCGTCGGCCTGAGTGATCTCGAACAATACTCCTTCCACGGTATCTTCCGGCGCAGGCACGGCGTTGGCAAACCCGTCAGCGGCGATGATCCAGCGATAGCCGGGCAGGACAGCTGACCCCAGCCATTTGCTGCCGGGACAACGTGCTCGCATCTGAACCTTGTTCATGTTTGAACCGTAGGCGAAGTAAAGTCTGGTTTGCATGTGCAGTTTGTTTGATGACGAACAGATGAGTCGACACTTTGACACTTATCGATGTAAAAGAAAACCGGATGACTGGCCGATGGATTTATTCCTGCTTTCCCAGTGCAAAGATCGGTTTGACACTGATGCCGTGCAACACAATCGACAAGGTCACGACGATCAAGGTCAATTGAATCAACTGCATCGCCAGTGCTTCCGGCAATCCATGCTGGATTGCGTACATCAGATAGTAGAGAGAGCCGATGCCGCGCACACCAAACCAGCCGGTTATCGCACGAACCCGCCATGGCGCAGTAGAGCCAAGCTGACAGACTTGCACACTTAAAGGTCGAGCGATGATGAATAAGAACAAGGACAGACCTACTGCTTCCCAGGTCCATGAATTGATGAACAAGGTGCCGCCGAGCAACAATATCAACAGCAGCACCGATAACCGTTCCAGATGCTCCTTGAAAATCAGCGAGCCTTCACTGACAGTGAGTGTCGATTCCAGTTCAGCGAAGGGATCGGCAATGACAGTATCCGCTTTCAATCCGGTTTCCACCATGGTGGACTCGGAACTGCTTATCGCTGCGGTATTGGCCAGTTTCTGTTCGGTCTGACGCAACGCAACCGCAGCAAAGAATACGGCCAGAAATCCCCAGGCGCTGAGCATCACACTCAACCCGTAAACAAACCCGATCAGTCCCAGACCGATGAAGTCGTCCATCAACTCGTGTCGATAAGGTTCTCTCCGCAGTTTCCACCCCAGCCGACCCAGCAGCATTCCGGCCACACAGCCAATTACGACTCCGGCGGTCGTGGCCCATAGAACATCTACCAGTACCCAGCGCAGGCCGTGGTCGCCGAGTTCGTGCAAGCCCAGCAATCCAAGCCCCAGCATGACAAAGGGAAAGGCAGTACCGTCATTCATGCCCGCCTCGCAGGCCAGGGTGAAGCGGATTCTGACATGGTGGCCGGGATTGCTGTCCTGAATGTCGCTGGCCAATACCGGATCAGTAGGTGCGAGGATGGCGCCCAGCAGAATTGCCGCGCCCAATGGCAGGCTCAGTACATACATCCCGTATCCCGCCACCATGCCAACTGTAAGGGTCATCGCGACAGTGGCGAGCAGTACCGGCGTAGTCCAGCGCTTCCAGCTGAAGGGTACGGGCATCTTGACGCCTGCGGCAAACAGCGAAATCAGCACCGCCACTTCGGTCAGCACTTCGAGCAGTGCCGACCCATTAAGCGGATTGAAGTGAAAGAGATTGAATCCTGAAGGACCGACCACCAGACCCACCATCAGATAGATGATGGCGGCGGTGAACGGTGAGCGTTTGAGTATTGTGGTCGTCAGGCCCATGAACAGCAGCAGGCCACCGACGAGAACGAACCATTGAGCAGTTGTCATGGCAGGAGCTGAGCCCGGTTATCAGAACATGACAGCTTGTTTCAAGCTCGTTCGACTTCTACTGATTGGAAATAATGACCTCAACACGACGATTCTGTTGGCGACCGGTAGGCGTTTCATTGTCGGCGATGGGTAGACTTTCACCCATGCCGGATGTGCCGATCCGTGAGCGGTTCACGCCTCGTCCAACCAGATAAGCCTGGACCGAATCGGCCCGACGTTGGGACAGACCGAGATTGGAGCTGTCAGTGCCGACACTGTCGGTGTGGCCTTCAATCAATACAGTTCTGCTTGAATAACGATTGAGAAAGTTGGCCAGATTATCGAGGTTCTCGGGAGTGCCGCCGCGCAGTTCCGACATGCCGGTGGCAAACAATACATCACCCAGGGTCACTACCAGACCACGGTCGGTAGTCCTTGCGTTCAAAGCGTTTATCTGGCGCTGCAACTCTTCAGTTTCAGCTCGGGCGGTATCGGCGTCCGACCGGGCGTCACTGGCGTCCAGGCGGGCGTCATTGGCATCCGAGCGAGCGGCATTCGCATCATTGCGTGCTACCGCGGTCTGATCGCGGGCAATATCAGTGGCATTGCGCGCTGCTGTTGCATCGTTGCGTGCAAGAGCAGTCTGGTCGCGGGCAACATCAGTAGCCCGGCGTGCGGCATCAGCCTCATTGCGGGCATTGGCAGCCGTATTGCGTGCCCGGCTGGCATCATTAAGCGCGGCCTGCGCCTGAGCCTGTGCATTGGCGGCATCATTGCGGGCCCGGTCCGCTTCACGAGTACGGGCATCGAGGCGAACTGCTTCACTGCGTGCGCTCAGGTCGCCACGTTGGTCTTCATAGAGCCGGCTCTGCGCCCACGAACTTGCGATATCCACTTTCTGGTCTGCAATCAGCACCAGATGGCGTCCCAATGTCGAACTTTCCTGGGGTCGTTCGGCCGCAGAAACGGCAAGCTCAGCAGCCAGGATTTCAATCGGCGCGCGATCTGCCAGAGCAGCATTGGTGCGCAACATGGTCAGCTTGGAGCGGACGGCAGCGGAACCGACAGGTGCAGTAGGAGCACTTGCACAGGCCGCCAATACCAGCATGGCGGCTGCGACAGTAGTCAATTTTTTGAAATCGAAGGATTTGCCTTGCAAAGATTGGATATTCATTATCTGTTACCTGAGTTGCGCTGTATTTCCTGTTGAAGAACATTGATGCTCTGTTGCATTTCGTCGTTGATCGCCTTGGCTTTCATCTCTGCTGTTCTGGCAGAAGCCAGTTCTGCACTGCCGCGGGATTCATCGGCCAGATGAAGTGCCAGCACCATATCCTCGGCCTGTACTGCGATGCGTGCGGCGCTCAGTTTGTCGTGCGCCTGCTTGAGATCCTGGGGAGCAAAATCCGCTACCCTTTCTTGCTCGGCACTGCTGATGGCGAGTTCGGCTGCCTGCAGTTCTTCATTGGGAGGCAAAGGCGCGCTCGCACACGAGGCCAGCGCAAGCACCAATGTAGCACCCAGGATCAGGCGCAATGCCATTCCCGGCGGGTTAAATTTCTTTTCTGGATTGTTCATTATTCCTGTCCTCATAGTTTTAGGTCTTGCCGCGCAATAGCAGCGCAGCACCAACCAGCAGGGCACCTAAGCTTGCCCATACCGGAACATTGACATAGTCGTTCTCTTCCACCGAAACACTCAGAGGCCCAAGTTCAGCTTCGTGGGTTTCCCGGGTGTAACTGAAACCGCCGTAAGCCAGTCCCAGTGCGCCTGCCACCAACAGACCAATTGCTATCATCTTCGTCAAGGTCATTCTGAAATTCCTCTACAACCTTTTGCCTTGAATAACCCGGATCAGGACTACGATGACCGCGAGCACCAGCAGCACGTGAACAAAACCACCAAGACTGTTGGCGGATATCATTCCAAGGCCCCAGAGTATTACCAACAGGATTGCGATGGTTTCCAGCATGCTGATTTTTCCCTAAATGGTTTTAACATTGCCTTATACAGTCATTGGAAAGATGTATAGGCAAGAATAAAAGTTGCAGGTGAAGAGTACTGCTTGCCAAAGCGGGTGTATGTGCGCTAACAGACGGGGCGGGAGTCGGCAAAAAAAAGCGCGTGATCACACTCCGGGTGCCTGGAAAACAGGAGGAAAGTCATAGAATTAGATGGCTTTTGCCGGTGCGCTCCTGTCTAATGGAAACCTTCTGTCAAGGCTTTGATTCTTGATGCGGTTCGACCTCATTCTCAAGTCTACAAACAACCCAGCCTTCCAGTGCGCTTCAAAAACCGGCACCATTGTCATTCCTGCCCGCACAATGCCAAGCGGATGTACGTCGAGTTTGCTGCCATGCGCTTCACTCACAACAAGTCAGATGCTAGTCACCGGGGATCAACATGTTGAGTAATGCAATAGAAATTTTTAAAGCAAGTATTCTGATCGTTGATGATCAGGAATCCAATATCGATTTGTTGGAGCTTTTGCTTGGTGAAGCCGGCTATACCAATGTGTCCTCGACGCAGGACGCAACCGCAGTGTGTGCCCTGCATCGCAAGAATCGATACGACCTTATCCTGCTCGATCTGCAAATGCCTGACATGGACGGCTTCCAGGTGATTGAAGCCCTGAAAACCAACCGGGATGATCCCTATCTTTCAGTGATCGTGCTCACAGCACAACCCGGTCACAAGTTGAATGCCTTGCTGGCTGGCGCAAAGGATTTTATCAGCAAGCCTTTTGATCTGCTGGAAGTCAAAACCCGGATTCACAATGTCCTCGAAGTGCGTCTGCTTTACAAAAAACTTGCCGCTTACAGCGGCGGCCTCGAAAAACTGATTGAAGAACGAACCGCCGAACTGCGCGAAAGTGAAGCGCGATTTCGTTGCCTGACTGAACTGGCTACAGACTGGTACTGGGAACAGGATGAAAGCGGAAAGTTCATCAAGGTTTCCGGCCCGGTGCTGGAAATGCTCGGTGTTCAGGTTGAGTCTTTCGAAAGTAGCAACAGGCTCCCGCCGATCAACGGCTGGAACAAGGAAGAAAGCGAACAATTACGGGCAAGAATTGCTGCCAGACAACCCTTTCTGGATTTTTCCATCAGCCATGTTTGCGGCGATGGTTCGCAACAGACATTTCGGGTGAGCGGACAACCCATGTTCAATCAAACAGCCATGTTTATCGGTTATCGTGGAGTTGGAGTGGAAGTGATTGAGAAAAAATAACCAATAAAGTCAAAGTTGCCGATATGTCCATAACAAACAACAATAGTCCCAGTCAAAATCATCTGCTGGCTGCCTTGCCTGCCGAAGACCTTGCGCGCCTGTCTCCAATGCTGGAGCTGGTCTATTTGCCGCTTGGGGACATGCTGTATGAGCCGGGGAAGCAAATGCAACACGCCTACTTTCCTGCTACCGCCATTGTATCCCTGCACTATGTCACTGAAACGGGTGCATCTGCCGAGACAGCAGGCGTGGGCAATGAGGGTGTTGTCGGTGTGGCGCTGTTCATGGGTGGCGAGACCACCTCCAGTTCCGCAGTCGTACAAACTACCGGCTTTGCCTACAGGCTGGAAGCCCGTTTGTTCAAGCAGGAATTCAAGCGCGGAGAGTTCATGCAGGGTTTACTGCTGCGTTATGCCCAGGCGCTGATGACGCAAATGAGTCAAACCGCGGTCTGCAATCGCCATCATTCGGTAGAGCAGCGCCTGTGCCGCTGGCTGTTGTTGACGCTGGATCGTTGTAGTTCCAGTGATTTGGTGATGACTCAGGAGCTCATTGCAACCATGCTGGGAGTACGTCGCGAAGGCATTACCGAGGCTGTCGGGAGCCTGCAACGCAAAGGATTTGTCCATTGTCGACGCGGGCATATTTCAGTGCTGGATCGAGCCGGTATTGAAGCTGCCACCTGCGAGTGTTACGGTGTGGTCAAGAAAGAAATGAGCCGCCTTCTGGTCGATGTAAAGCTGCGGTAGGCCATCGCTCCTGCTCACGGTTGATTGTTGAAGATGCACAAATGGAGCACAACAGTGCACGAAGCAGACAAACCATCCATTAAATCCGATCCCGCGAACACCAAAGTTCGCCGTCGAAATTCCTTGCTTAAAGCCGGCGCATTACAGAATGCAATTCTCAAGAGTGCGAATTTCTCCAGTATCGCTACCGACGAGAACGGGGTAATACAGATTTTCAATATCGGCGCAGAGCGCATGTTAGGTTACACTGCTACTGATGTGATCAACAGGATGTCGCCTTCCGATATCTCGGATTCGGACGAGAACGTTGCGCGTGCCTGGGCCTTGAGCCTTGAGTTTGCCACGTTTATCAATCCCGGCTTTGAAGCACTGGTATTCAAGGCCTCTCGCGGCATCGAAGATATTTACGAACTGACGTATATTCGCAAGGATCAGACACGTCTGCCGGCGATTGTCTCGGTGACAGCGCTGCGCGATACCCACAATGCCATCATTGGCTATCTCCTGATCGGCACCGACAATACGGCACGCAAGCAGATAGAAGCCGAGCGCCAGCAGGTTGAAAAAGAGTTGCAGTTGGCGATGGCCGCAGCCAAGAAAGCCAATCTGGCGAAGTCCGATTTTCTGTCCAGCATGAGTCATGAGTTACGCACGCCATTGAGTGCAATACTGGGTTTTGCGCAGTTGATGGAAACCAGCAGTCCTCCACCCACCATGCTTCAGCAACGCAGCATAAATCAGATTCTCAAAGCCGGCTGGTATCTTCTGGATCTGATCAATGAAATTCTTGACCTTGCACTGGTTGAATCCGGCAAGCTGTCGCTGTCACTCGAGTCAATAGCGTTGGACAGCATCATGCAGGAATGCCAGACAATGATAGAGCCGCAGGCAAAACAGCGCGGTATCAGCGTCTCTTTTCCGCATTTTGATAATTCGTGGTTCATTCATGCCGATCGAACCCGCATGAAGCAGATTCTCATCAACCTGCTTTCCAACGCGATCAAGTACAACCGTGTCAACGGAACCATTGTGGTGAGTTATAAACAGTACACGCCGGGACGCCTGCGCATCTGTGTTGAAGACCAGGGTGAAGGTCTGTCAGCCGAGCGGATAGCACAATTATTCCAGCCGTTTAATCGCCTGGGGCAGGAATTGAGTATTGTGGAAGGCACCGGCATTGGCCTGGTGATGACCAAACGTTTGATCGAACTGATGGGCGGCGAGATTGGAGTTGAGAGCATCGAAGGTGAGGGCAGCGTATTCTGGATAGAACTGAACTTGAGTGAAGCGCCGCAACCGAGACTTGCCACGGATGTTCAGAGTATCCCGATGCCGGATCAAGCCGGTGCACAATTGCGAACTCTGTTGTATGTCGAGGACAATCCGGCCAATCTGATGCTGGTGGAAGATCTCATCGCGCGGAGGCCAGACCTGAGTCTCGTCAGTGCGCGGGACGGAATTACCGGGCTGGAGATGGCGCTGGCGTTGGCGCCGGATGTGATCCTGATGGACATCAATCTTCCCGGCATCAATGGCATTCGCGTCATGGAAATTCTGGCCGCAGATCCAAGAACCGCACGAATTCCGGTGATTGCTTTGAGCGCCAATGCGATGCCGCGGGATATCGAAAAAGGTCTGGCGGCCGGATTCTTCCGTTATTTGACCAAGCCAATCAGGGTAAACGAATTTATGCTGACCCTGGACGAGGCAATGAAAATGGTGGAGGCAAGACGTACCGGCAGCAGCAGCTCAACTGTCTGATAGCCGCGGGTAGTTACCTGCCCCGGGACACTTTTTGTTACATACTGCAAAAAAAAGGAGGCCGAGGCCTCCTTTTTTATGTAGCTCTTTGTGAACCTGAAGCATTGCTATCGCGGTCTGGTTCCAGTGACTTCCACTTCTACCCGACGGTCAGGTGCCAGACACACTATCGACTGCGCTCGGGTTAGCTGGCTACCACACTGAGCAGCTGTAGTCACCGGGTCCGCACCGCTGACACCGCGCGTGCTGATCTTCGCCGGAGCAATGTTTGCTGAGTTGACCAGATAGTCCTTTACCACAGTTGCCCGTTCGTTCGACAGCCTGAGGTTATAAGCCTGCGAGCCGATGCGGTCTGTATGGCCGGTAACCTGGATGGTATCGAAATCGACACCGCGCAGATCCGCAGCCAACAGGTCCAGTTCAGCTCGGCCGGCCGGTCTCAATGTCGAACTGTCGAAATCAAACAGTGCATCGGCAGATAATGTTACGCGCGCTGGCGCCGGGGGTGCTGGTGGTGTTGGTGCCGGCGCCGGAGCAGGTGCTGCGGGGCGGGGTGCTACGGTAGTGACAGGTGCCGGAGGCGCTGCAACCGGTTCTCGTCCGCCAAAGCGATATACCAGGCCGAGTGACAGCAGATCGATGTCGCCTTTGCTGCCTATCGCATCATCGATGTGATAACGCTCGGCTTCCAGGCGCATGGCCAGCTTCTCGGTAAAGTCATATTGCAGACCGCCACCGAACTTGTAACTGGTTTCACGCTTGTTGGTGCGGGAGGGATTGATGATAACCGGGCCGTTACCCCAGAATTCATCCCGACTTTCCGCATAGATCGCACCGGCTCTGCCGAAGCCCGAGAAATTCTCGCCAAAAGGCAGCATGCCAACCAGATCGATATTCACGCCCCTCATTACGGCTCTTGCACTCATATTGGCTGACGGCAGCAATTCGGCATAATAACCGAACCTGTCGACCTTGAAGTAACCGCCTTCCAGCGCGAAGTTCCGGTTGAACTGGTAGCCGCCAAAATATTTGTAGCCCATGTCTTCTTCATCTTCGTCCAGTATCGCACTGGTGAAGCCATCGCTGAGTAGTCGCTCAACGATCTTGTCGTCATCCACATCGGCGCGCGACTGGCCGTAATTCAAGCCTGCATACCAGCCGTTATCTGCTGCCACGGCAAGCTGGCTTGCCACCAGGACCAGTATGAGCAGACTCAGTCTGCCTGACGTTCCCGATCCAATCTTCTGCGATCTTGTTGCTGTTTTCATTTGGTTCTCCACTAATCGTTACGAATCTGTATGTACCGTTGGCCGTAGTGCCGGCCCTTATGGGGCCGGTACGTTGACGGTCGTGCTGTCCAGGGCAATAGTGCCTGCCGTGATCGCACCGGACAGTAATCTGCCGTTGACTACCACGCCAGTCTGGGTAGTGGTATCCCTGCCCGCGACGATGTTGCCGTTGAATATCGTGCCGACACCGACTGTTACATCCTGAGTGGGTACCCAGAATACATTCTTCGCCTGAGCACCATTGGTCAGCATGACGTTGGCTGTAGTGGTAAGCGATGAACCGATCTGGAACACCCAGACCGCATTGGCATTGCCGCCGCCATTCAGGGTCAGGGTCGTTGACACCAGCATGGTGCTGCCGGAAGTGTAAGTGCCTGGCGGGATGCCGGCAGGGCCTGGGAAACTGGCACCAAGATCAGTGCCGCCAAGTACGGTAGTTCCGGGAGGCAGGGTCTTAAGCTCGTTATAAGCCGTGAGCAAGTCCTGTCTGGCAAGAGAGGATGTTGCATCATTCACGTGAATATTGCCGTTGACCTGGGCCGGCGGAATGCCCTGTGAGGTCCCAGGTTCAAGTGAGACGTCACCATTAATCTGCGTGAGCCCGGTACTGGTGGTCGCCGCAGTTGCCATGATGCCGAAAGTCGCTGCGGTGCCAAACGATACAGCACCAGGAGCAAGCCCACCTCCGGTAGTGAAGCTCCACACATCGTTAAGCTGCATACTATTGCCGGCGACATCCCGCACCGCATTGACGACGGTGAACTGGTAGGTGGTCCCCGGGTTGAGTGCGACATCGGGTGTAAATGTTGCTATTGCGGTGAGCGGATCATAAGCCACCAGTCCGCTGACAGAATTTAATCCCTGCGCCAACAGAAAGTTGGCGGTGACGATTGTCAGCGGGTCCATGGCTTCACTGAAAGTCGCATTCACCGTGGTATTGACCGGAACATCGGTCGCGCCGCTGGACGGGAAACGCAAGATTACGGTTGGTGGACTGACATCGGGAGACGCGCCGGTGGTGAAGTTCCAGACATAGGGATTCAACATCAGGTTTCCCGCAAGGTCCTTCACCGTATTGTTAACCGTGGCCCGGCAAAGTGTGCTGGCCGGAAGCGGGTTGCCGGGAGTAAAGGTCGCGGTATTGCTGTTCACTGCATAGCTGACGATACCGGTCACTGCAGAGCCGACCGGGCAAGCTACCAGAAAGGCAAAAGGACTGGTAATCGTCAGCGGGTCCATCGCTTCTGTAAAGCGGGCAGTCACCAGGGTATTGAGTACCACATTGGTCGCGTTATCCAGCGGCAAGGTCAGATTGACATTGGGTGCCGTGGTGTCGGGGGTTACCCCGGTCTGGAAGTCCCAGGTGTAGGGACTGACCATTGCATTGCCGGCTGCATCCTTGACTTCATTGGTGATGGTAGCGCGACAGGTAACACTCACTGGCAGATTGGCAGACGGAGAAAACAGGGCCACGTTGCCATCCACTGCGTATCCAACAATGCCTTCGACGGGCACACCAACCGGACAGTCTATGGAAAAACTTGCCGTGGTAATGGTCAGTGGATTCATCGGCTCACTGAAACTTGCAGTGATCAGTGAATTTAGTCTGACGACCGTTGCATTTCTGGTGGGTACTGTCGCGCTCACGGTCGGCGGAGTCACATCCGGCACCGGGCCGGTTGTAAAGTTCCAGCTGTGGTTGGCTGCCATCGCAATATTAGCCAAATCCCTGACACCGGTAGTTACAGTGGCGAGACAGACAGTGTTGCCGGGCAGATTTGCATTCGGAGTGAAAGTCGCCACGTTACCGTTGACTGCGTATCCGACTGTGCCGTTGATTGGGGCAGTAGCAGGGCAGGCAACAGTAAAGTTGGCGGCCGTAATAGTGAGCGCAGTCATCGGTTCACTGAACGTCGCGCTTATCAGGGAATTGAGAGGTACCAGTGTCGCATTGGTTCGCGGCAGGGTAGAGATGACTGTCGGCGCAGTGGTGTCCAATGTGGCACTGGTCGTGAAAGTCCATACGAATGGGGCTTTCATCGCGTTGCCTGCCACATCCCTTACACCGGTACTGATGGTGGCGCGACAAATCGTATTAAAGGGCAGGTTGCTCGCCGGTGTGAAGGTCAGAACGCTGCCGGTCATGGCGTAATCCACAGTACCGGAAATGGCAGTGCCGCTAGGGCAGGCCAAACTAAAATTGGCCGGAATGATCGTCAGCGGGTTCATTGCCTCACTGAAGCTTGCCGTGAGTCGACGGCCAACCGGAACAACTGTTGCGTTCAATAACGGGACGGTTGAACTGACTGTGGGGGCGACAGTTTCCACCGCCGCACCGGTACTGAAAGTCCAGACGTGGGCTGAACCCAGGCTGGTACCAGCCATGGAACTGACCGTGGCGGCTACGGTTGCGGTACAGGTGGTGTTGCCGGGCAAATTATTGCCGAGCGTCATGCTGGCGACATTGCTGGCAGCGTTGTAACTGACGGTAGTACTGATCGCTGTACCGGACGGGCATGCCAGCGTGAACGTCGTCGCACTGATAGTGCTCGGGTCCATTGGTGTATTAAAGGCAGCGGAAACCACTGCCGTATTGACTGGCACCGCGGTCGCGTTGGCAAGCGGTGACACAGCTGTGACTAACGGCTGGAGTATGGCAGTTCCGCCGCCACCGAGGATCGGATCGCGTCCACCATCTCCACCCCCGCCTCCGCATCCTGTCAGCAGGATTCCTGCAAAAAGGGCACACCATACAAAGGGTCTGGAGTGGAAATTGAGCTCATATAACTTATTCATTTGATCCTCACTTCTTCAATATGGTAAAGGCAATATTCAGGTGAAATCCTGATTCAGTCGCTTTCCGTTCTGAAAATCTGCAAAGGTACAGTTTTCGCACGATGTCAGTGTCAGGATTTGCGACATGACCATCTGTACGTTGGCACACACAAACCTGGGTATTTGTCATATCACCAGTTGATTGATTTCCATGATCGGCAACAGGATCGCGAGCACGATCATCAGCACCACTGCACCCATGATCAGGATCATCACTGGTTCCAGAAGCGTCAGAAATACAGCGAGGCGTCGCTCCAGTGCCTGTGTTTCAAGTGCTGCAGCACGCTGCAACATTTGTTCCAGTTTGCCGCTGGTTTCGCCGCTGGCCACCATATGCACCAGTAGCGGGGGAAATATTCGTGATTCGCCCAGCGCTCGCGCCAGGCTGGTTCCTTCCTGAACTCTGCCGATGACTCCTGCAAGCGCATTGTTCATCGCCTGATTGGTAACCACTCTCGCGCTGGAACCGAGTGCAGCCAGCATGGAGACACCGCCACCCAGCAGGATTGCCAGCGTACTGGCAAAGCGCGCGGTGTTAACACTGCGCACAACAACGCCAAGCCAGGGCAGGCGCAACAACCAGGTATCGCGCCGCAATCTGATTTCAGCCTTGCGCAGCGCGACATGTACCATCGCGACAGCGGCAGCAATAGCGGCAAGCAGATAGGGCCAACTGCCGCGCAGAAAATCGCTGAGGGTAATAAGCATTCGCGTCAACAGCGGCAGTTCCTGGCGGGACTGGGTGAAAACCTGGACTACCTGAGGGACTACATAGACGAGGAGCCCGGTAACAATCGCAAGCGCCACGACCGATACAAGAATGGGATAGAGCAGAGCAAGGCTGGTTTTCTGGTGCAGTGCCTGACGCGCATCCAGATAGTCAGCCAGATGCTGCAGAACCACCGGCAGTGCCCCGGATTCTGCGCCGCCATGAACCAGCGCGCAGTAAAATTCCGGGAAACTCTTTTGGTAGACGCGCAGTGCTGCCGCCAGGGAGCTACCAGACGTAATCTCGGTTTTCACACCGGTCAGAATTTCTCTGGTCAGCGGTGAGCTGGCTTCTTCCATCAATGCATTCAGTGCCTGCTCCAGGGTCAAGCCGGAGGCCAGCAGAGAGGCAAGCTGGCGTGTCACCATACTCAGTTCGGCGCTGGACAGACCGCGCGCCCAGACTTGACTGGCACGTTCGCGGGCATGAACTTTTTCCACCCTCGCCGGCAGCAAACCTTTGATCCGCAGCTGCAATCTGGCCTGACGGGCAGTATCAGCCTGAATCACACCGGCTACCGGACGACCGCCGGCGTCGAGGGCTTTATAGTCAAATGCTTCCATAAATGGCCGACAGGAATTCGGGAAAAAAACCGCCGGTAGAATCGGAACACCGGCGGGTTAAGGCTGAATCCTGCGGCCGTGCATCTCCGAGGGTGGAGGCGACCAATTACAGGGGGAAATCTTGCGGATTCAGCCTGGCCATAATAGGCGCAGGAATTGAGCTGAACTGTACGTTGTCGAACATAGATCGAGGGAATATTTGTCGGGACCAAAAGGTGACTAGTACATCCCTTCCATGCGGGCAATGCCGGAGCGGAGACTATGCAATTCGAGTGCTGCCTTTTTGCTGGCTGGACAAGGTGCCAAGCCTACTATTTTTGCAGCTAAAAAAAAGGCAGATCAGTGATCTGTTAACCCTTGCGAGCCAGACGGTGCGCTGCAATGCCACCAAACAGCAAAGTCACACCCAGCAAGATTCCTGCCGACATCAAGGGTGGAAAAAAACTGAACTCTTCAATTCCCGCCAAACCGAGCGCCACCTGGTTTGCATGAAACGCGGGCCAGATAACTGTCCATGATTCCAGAAATGCGGGTAACGGAATGAATAATCCCGAGAGCCACATCATCGGCAGAAAAACCAGGTTTCCCCAGGCAGGAGATGCTGACGCGGACGCAAATGCGCCTATGCAGTAACCGATTGAGAACATCGGGATAGTGCAAATCGCCAAGGTAGCCCAAATGGTCATTACTTGCGCGATGGACAGAGTAATCGTATCCGCAAGTAACGCCACCAAGACGATAAGCCCAATGGCGAGCACAGTGACAATCATCGACATCGCCATCTTGGCAACCAGATTGGCAGCCGGGGGCATTGGCAAAGCGCGCTTGAGTTTCAACAGACCATTCTCGCGCTCCATTGATACTCCTATGCAGCCGCCAAAGATGCCAGCCATCATGCAGGCCATGACTGAAAAGCCTGAGAAAAGACAATTGACGATCCCTGGACCCAAATCACCTTCCAGTGATTCGGGAGTCATCATGATGACTCCGAACATGAGATAAATAAGAGGCGGCAGGAGCAGAAAAGGAATCGCAAAGGCCGGTGTACGCAGCGCCATCAGCGTTTCGAATTTTGTTTCCGTATAGTAAGCATGCAACAGCCTGGTAAATGACATATGTGCAGGGGCGGAACCATTCAAACTGTCAACGTATACTGATGTGTTCATCATGCGGCCTCTTCGGTAAGCGAAGTAAATGCATCGGCAAGGCTTGCCACCTTGATTTCAAGATTACTCAACTGCTGGTCGGTATCAAGCAATCTGCGTACTACCGTCTCTGCCTCTGTAGCAGAAATTCTTATCACGTTCTCTTCGCGCGTTGCGCTGATGACACCTGACCACTGTTTGATCTGGTCGACTTCGATGCTGCTGTTGCACTTGATTTGTCGGCGCGTCACGATGGACCGCACTTCGTCGACACTGCCAAGTGCTATCAATTGTCCCTTGGCCAGTACCGCAACCCGGTCTGCCAGGGCTTCGGCTTCCTCAAGATAATGGGTTGTCAGCACAATAGAACAACCCTGACCCAGCAGGCGGCGAATCGTCTGCCACATCATCTCACGCGACTTGATATCCAGACCGACAGTGGGCTCGTCGAGAAACAGCAGTTTGGGGCGACCACAGATGGCCGTAGCAAACTGCACCTGGCGTTTCTGGCCGGTTGACATGGTGCTGTAGCGCTTGTTCGCGAGCGCCTTGATTTGAGTCAGGCTTATGACCTCATTCACCGCAAGCGGATTGGGGTAGTAGCTTGCTGTCAGCTCGATCTGCTCGCGTGCCCGCAGTTCTGGTGCCAGACTGACTTCCTGCATCATCACCCCAATTTCCAGTCTGTTTTCCACTTCAAGCGGAGATTTACCCATCAGTTCAACATTGCCTTCATCAGGTTCCAGCATCCCCAACCACAGCGAAATGGCGGTTGATTTGCCTGCACCATTGGGGCCGAGAACAGCCAGTAACTCGCCAGGTTCAACAGTAAGACTTACCGCATTCAGTGCTGTCGTACTGCCATAACGGTGCGTGACATTCTGCAGCGCAGCGACTGGCTTTTTACCGCCACCGTTTGGAGGAGTGGTAGTGGGGGCTGGATCTGGCATTGCCGGCATTGCCATGCCCGCCCTTCGGCGCGGAAACTTGCGCCCATTGAGCGCTTTGCCGATGAATGTTGAACGAACCATATAATGATAGCTCAGCAATAACACGGTCATGGTAACCAGAAGTATCAGCGGGAACTTCAGTGACCAGTGCAGGTTCACATTCATCAGCAACACTTGCAGCAGAAACACCACAGGAAGATGCGCCAGATATAACCAGTAGGAAGAATCCGCCAGATAGCGTTGCAGATCGCTGGCTTTGGAGAAGAACCGCAGCGCCGCGCCGATCAAACCAAAAGTCCAGAACCAGATCGCCATGGTGTAGGCAGCGGTATATACAGGTTTGTGCCAGACGGGAACGGCGGCACCGAAGTAAGGTTCGATCACTGGTGCGAGTCCCACCAGTTGCAGACAGACCGCTGTCAATGCCACCGCTACGGCAAGATTCAATTGCCAACGTTTCTTCCATTCAGTCAGCAAATGCGCTTGACGATGCAGCAGCCAACCGACGGTAAATGCTGTGCCGTAGGCAATCATCGCAGGCATCTGTGGCAT
>JBBDXV010000326.1:0-2135 GCA_040902165.1 Pseudohongiellaceae bacterium | reverse complement strand
TATCGGGGACAGAATAAGCCAACCGATGACCATTGGCAGGGCAATGCGCCGCGCACGCTCCTGCGCAAAAACGGCGAGACCCTTGCGATGAAAAACCAGATGCGCGAAAAAACCGGCGATCACATAGAACAGGCTCATCCGGAAAATATGAATGACGAAGAATGTGACACCCAAGGCGGTGCTGGGAGAATTGTCCAGTGCCGGAATCGGCAGAAAAAAGGACATGGTGGCATGCAGCACTATGCCCAGAAACAGAGCGAAGGACCGTACCGCATCGAGGGCATGTAAACGTTCGTTGGATTCCATGGTGTTATTCCTAGACAAAATCGTGGCGGCGTGATTGTTTGAACATTGCGAAGCCGAGTACGAATACGACTACCGCCAGCTCGTAAAACATCAGCAGAAATATCTCTGGCGACCAGACAGCGATTGGTCCGCTTAAATTCTCTTCAATGACCGGCAGGTTGAATGCAAAAATCATGAAGAATGTGATGGACGTATTGGTGAGGATGATCGTGGCGCCAGTCCATACCTCTGACTTGGTAAGCAGGGAAACTGCAAGAAAAATGGCGAAGTTGTGGAAAAAGAACAGCATCAACAGGATAAAAAAGGGCAGCAGGCCGTTCGGCATTTCATCGATCAGGACGATGAACAGCACCGTCACGACCAGTGCCACTCCCCAGGCAAGCAGAAACGAAATCAACGCAGCAACAAGTTTGGCAGCGAAATACTGCGTGGTGGATATTGGCAGGCTTAATACAAACAACCAGGATTTGTTTTCGCGTTCCCGGACCACGCCATACATCGAGACAAATATACCCATGACAATCATGCTTGTAATGAACAACACGCTGCCGATGCTGAACCAGGCTTCACTGAATGTAGCGATAAAAAGCGACAGGAAGACTGCGAGCAATGTACCGATAATGAGCATTCGGTTCATATAGATATCTTTCAGAATGAGGCGGGTCATGATTGACTTCGGCATTAGCTGCGCTCCTTTCTGCTGTACATCACATTGGCAACAAACACTTCCTCGAGGGTCATGCGTTGGACCTCATGCACCGTGATGCCGGCCTGGGCATAGCGTGTTTGCAAACCCGGGGTATAGGCGTTGGTGGTGACGGTGGCTATCTTGCCGGCGGTTGACACTTCGATGGCTTCTTCAAAATGCGGTAATCCCGCACCGTCCGGAACATCAAGCTTCAATCGACGCCAGCCTTCCAGAAAGCTTTCTTTGTCACTTGACTGGATGATGCGACCACGATCAATAAATGTTATGCAGTCGGAAATCTGTTCCACGTCCACGGTATTGTGTGATGAAAAGAGAATGGATCTGTCGTCATCGCGCAGGACATCCATCAATTCAGCCAGCACTTCGTGACGGGCTACCGGATCCAGACCCGAAGTAGGTTCGTCAAGTATCAGCAGTCGAGGGCGACGGGCCAGTACCAGCAACAACAGCGCTTTGATGCGCTCTCCGTGTGAAAGCCCTTTGATCATTTGTTGCGGATTGAGATAGAAGCGGTCGAGCAAGGTTTTGGCGTAGGCGTCATCCCAATCAGGATAGATTGAGCGGACCAATTCGATATGCCACGCCAGGCTGGCATTGCCGAATAAAGCCATGTCGTCAGTCACATAGCCGATTTGCTGTTTCGCCAGGGTCTGTTGCTGCGGCATTGGCAGACCAAGCACTTTCACTTCACCGCTGGCCTGCCTGAGTAAACCCATTAAAATTCGAATGGTTGTGCTCTTGCCGGCGCCATTGGGTCCGACGAATCCCATGATTTGACCTTCTTCAAGACGCAAGCAGATGTCTTGCAGTGCGAAGAAAGGGAATTGTTTACAGACATTGTCCAGTTGGATTGCCAGAGTCGTCATCGTTTGCTGCCTACGGTTTCCTGTTGCAATTTGCGCAGCCGCGCCTCCAATTCCTTGTCACTTATGCCCAGCATTTGCGCAGCTTCCACCGCAGCCGCCAGATGCGTGTCGAGGTCTTGCTGTTGCAGTGACGCGCGCAGGCCTACGGTTTCTGAAATAAAGGATCCGCGGCCCTGACGAGTCGTAATCACACCCTGATGTTCCAGTTCCAGATAGGCACGTTTGATGGTGATCACGCTGATGTTCAGCGCCAC
>JBBDXV010000325.1:0-2796 GCA_040902165.1 Pseudohongiellaceae bacterium | reverse complement strand
GGATCGTCACCGCAAAGATACGCCCGTCTTACACAACGAGAGATGCAGTGATAATAGGGAGTGGCGTCCAGCGACACCTGTTGGTTACGTGCGCGTGTCATGTATCCGATAAGGCTTTTTATTGTTCGGGACAATCCCGAAGGCGAGGGGCCAATTCTAGAGACTTTGCGGCAGGATTCAATCGGCGATGTTATGTGACACTGACACATAACCTGCTGGAATCATTCAACTTTTTATCTTGAATGCCCCCAGTCCCGGCAATTACGAATCAAAAGGATGACGCAGAACAATTGTCTCCTCCCGGTCTGGCCCGGTCGAAATAATGTCCACCGGCGCCTCTATTTCCGTTTCGATGAAGGAGATGTAGGCACGGGCATTCGTTGGCAACTGTTCGACACTTTTTACTCCGACGGTTGACTCCTTCCAGCCGGGCAGCTCTTTGTAAACAGGTTCCAGTTTTGTGCCGCTGCTTACATTCATCAACCATGACGACAAGCAGTCGCCGTTGCCACGATAACCGGTACAGATCTTGATACTGTCCAGACCGTCCAGCACATCCAGCTTGGTCAGACAAATGCCGGAAACACTGTTGATTCGGATCGCCTGCCGCACCGCAGCAGCATCAAACCATCCACAACGACGGTCTCGGCCAGTGGTTGCACCTTTCTCGGCACCAACTCGCGCAAGATGCGCGCCGACATCGTCGAACAGTTCAGTGGGAAACGGTCCGCTACCGACCCGTGTTGCATAGGCTTTGGTAATACCGAGAACATAGTCCAGATAAAGCGGACCAAACCCGCTTCCGGTCGCGGCACCACCGGCAGTCGTATTGGATGAAGTGACATATGGATAAGTACCATGGTCGATATCAAGCAATGAACCCTGGGCACCTTCAAACAAGATGTTGTCTCCCCGCTTGCGATGGTTATGCAAAATCTCGATCGTATCGGTCACCAACGGACAAACCTGGTCTATCAATGCCAGTTGAGTCTCAAGTGTCTGTTGAAAATCTACCGGGGATTTACCGTAGTAGTTTTCCAGTATGAAATTGTGATACGCCATCAATTCACGCAATTTCTCAGTGAATTGATCCCTGTTGAGTGCTTCGGCGAGACGAATACCGCGCCGCGCTGCCTTGTCCTCGTAGGCAGGACCAATTCCCCGACCCGTAGTACCCAATTTTCCGTCCCGAGCCTGGTCCAGCGCCACATGGGTCGGCAGTATCAGCGGGCAGGCTCCACTGATGTGCAATCTGTCCCGCACCGGCACACCGCGTTGTTCCAGCTCTTCAATTTCCTTTATCAAGGCCTCCAGGCTGAGCACCACACCATTGCCAATGACGCAATTGACGCCGTCCCGCAGTATCCCGGATGGCAACAGATGCAATACGGTCTTGTGACCACCGATAACCAGCGTATGGCCGGCATTGTGTCCACCCTGAAACCGTGCCACCAGAGCGACGTCCTCAGTCAGCAGGTCAACGATCTTGCCTTTGCCTTCGTCACCCCACTGGGTTCCCAGCACAACAACACTCTTTCCCATCGCTATGGCCCGATAAATTTACAATCTGATGAAAGAATAATCCTGCGGATAGGCGCTGTTAACGGACTCGTTCCAAGCCCCAGCTTTTGCCTTTCTTTACTATGCGTCTGTCACAATTCAATTCGTCCAACATTGCCGCCGGCATCTCTTCGCGGCTGAGATTGATCAAAACAATCTCCCCGTCTGCGCGCAGCCGTTCTATATATTCAAGCAAGTCAACATCAGTTCCGGTTGGCGCGACTATTACCGGCCTCGTAGCGAAGACTCTTCGGCTCAATCGCGCAAGAGTCTGCAGGTCGCAATCAAACCCCGAGGCTGGTCTGGCTCGCCCGAACGCTTCCCCGATGTGGTCATAGCGACCACCCTTGGCGACGGCCCGGCCAAATTCCGGTGTATACGCGGCAAATACAATTCCCGTGTGATACTCGTATCCGCGCAGCTCACACAGGTCAAAACACAATGTCACCCCGGGAATTCTGCGTTTAACTCCTTCAGCGATGGCTGCCAGTTCCTCGATCTCTTTTCGAACAGTCAGCGGGGCATTGCGAAATACTTCGATGGCTTCCTGCAACGTTTCTTCATCACCACTCAGCCGTGACAATTGGTAAAGCAGGTGTCGCAGATCCTTGTCACTGACGGCCTTATCGAGAATCGCATCTATGTCGCCGTAGGCCTTGCGCTGCAGCGCATCGAAAAGCGAAAGCTCCATGTCCTTACTGACCTGTGCCGCATCCACCAGAGTTCGAAAGATTCCAACATGACCGAGTACCAGATGAATACCAGAGACCTCAGCGTCCGCCAAAGTCCTGTACATCAGACAGATGAGCTCTATATCGCAATCAACACCGGAATGCCCATACAACTCAGCGCCAATACGAAAAGGGACTCTTGAACTCAACAATCCGCGTGGTCGCGTGTGCAAGACATTGTCGGCATAACACAGGCGTGCTGGTCCTTCGCGATTCAGGGAATGAGCATCTATACGGGCAACCTGCGGGGTGATGTCCGCTCTGATGCCCATCATTCGACCACTTAACTGGTCTGTAATTTTGAATGTGTGGAGATCCAGATCATGCGACGTGCCAATCAGAAGAGAATCCAGAAATTCAATCAGTGGCGGGATAACCAGTTGATAACCCCAGGTTGCGTACAAATCCAGTATTTGTCGACGCAAGGATTCCAGCTTGAGTGCTTCCGGTGGCAGGATTTCCTCCACACCTTCCGGCAGCAACCATCTATCAGCGCTAGTCATCA
>JBBDXV010000324.1:0-2810 GCA_040902165.1 Pseudohongiellaceae bacterium | reverse complement strand
CCCAACCGCCTGGTTACCGGCTACAGTTATTTTGATGGTCAGTCACGCTTCCACGGTGAGCTGGAACTGGCAGATCTGGACCCGATAAGCCGTTCAACTTCAGGACTGGGTACCGGGACGTTTGTAGAGGAAGCGGCCACGTCCATAAATACATCCACTCGTACCTGGAGTCTCTATTTCACCGACACTCTGGATCTGACAGAGCGGCTGTCCGTTACCCTTGCCGGGCGTTACAACGAGATCAACACACGCTTGCGCGATCGCTCCGGAGAGCGACCGGAACTCAATGGCCGTCATCGATTCAGTCGCTTCAATCCTGCGGTCGGGATGACCTATGCTTACACCGGTAATACCACGCTGTTTCTCTCCTATAACGAAGCCAACCGGGTACCAACTCCGATTGAGTTGTCGTGCAATGACCAGATTTTTTCCCTGGCAAGGGAATACGCTGAAGCTGAAGGAGACGATCCGGATGACGTGGAATTTGAATGTCGTTTACCCAATGCGTTTTTGGCTGATCCGCCACTGGACGATGTCGTCACCCGCAACGTCGAAGCCGGAGTTCGTGGAAATGCCAACGGGCTGATCTATAGCATGGGTTTGTTTCACGCGGTAAATCGGGATGACATTATTTTTCAAACCACCGGTCGCGCGACCGGTTTGTTTGCCAATGTAGACCGGACCCGACGCATGGGTCTGGAAGCCGCGGTGGCGGGAAATATTGGACGCATGGACTGGTACGCGTCTTACAGTCAGGTGCGGGCCACGTTCGAGGATGATTTTACCGTGCTGAGTCCAAATCATGATTTTGCCGACACTGACGGCACTATCGCCGTAACGCGCGGCGATCGCATACCCGGGATACCGCGACACCAATTCAAGTTCGGAGTAGATTTTGCTCTGACGACGTCATTGAATCTGGGCCTCGACGGATTCTACAATTCCAGTCAGACACTGCGTGGCGATGAATCAAACCAGTTGAACGAGGTCGATGGATTCCAGGTGGTAAATCTGCGAGCGACCTACAAGGTCAGCGACATCGTTACCCTGTTTGCCAGGGTGACCAACCTGTTCGACAGTCGTTATGAAAGTTTTGGCTTGCTGGGGGAGGATCCTTCAGAACTGCTGGATTTCATCAGTGACGAGAGTCCATATTTTCTCGGGCCAGGTGCGCCACGGGGTGCCTGGTTGGGAGCGCGCGTTTTATTCTGATGTTTCCCCCGGACCGGCTTTGGAACCAATGTCGGTCCGGGTGCCGAACAGCGCTGCGTTGTTTGAATCAATAGACTAATGCTCAGGGACTGACAAAAACTGCATGTCCGAAGTACTCATTGTTGTACAAAGCCAGACTGACTGGGAGCCTTATTATCCGAGCGACCAGGTGATCACTGTCGAGGATTACCTGGACTTTCGCACACCACTGGCGCAGCGGGTACGGGTCATCAATCTATGTCATGACTACAGTTATCTCAGCGAAGGCTATTACTGTTCATTGCTGACTGAGGCGCGGGGTCAAAGGGTCATTCCGTCCAGCCGCGTGATCAATGACCTCGCTACCCCCTTGCTGTACCGCCTGCAACTTGGTGACATGGCGTCGGTGCTGGATCGGCTGCAGATGGACGGCGAACAACACGGCGCCGAATTAAAGCTCAAAAGTTATTTCGGTCAGGTAAATGTACCGGCACTGAAGCCGGTAGCCCGATTGCTGTTTGAGCGCTTTGCCAGCCCGATTCTGGAAATCACGCTGCGTTTCGGTTCACGCTGGGAAATCACCGAGTTGACGCTTGGCAAGCATTGCGATCTGACCGATGCAGAACAGACCGGATTTGCGGATGCACTGGACCTTTTCAGCAAAAAAATCTGGACCGGACCCAAGAGCAAGAAAAATTTGCGTTATGACCTGGCCATCCTGGTCAATCCGGAAGAGAAAATTCCACCCAGTGATGCAAAGGCATTGCGACGTTTTATCAAGGCCGGCAAGCATTGTGATATCGACGTGCAATTGATTACGCCGGACGACTTTATCCGGTTGGCCGAATTTGACGCACTGTTTATTCGCGAAACTACAGCCATTGACCATCACACCTATCGCTTCGCCAAGAAAGCCGAGAATGAAGGCATGGTGGTGATTGACGATCCCCAGTCCATCGTCCGCTGTGCCAACAAGATTTACCTGACGCACGCGTTTCATACTCATCGCGTACCCACACCGCGGACCCTCATCCTGCACCGGGATCGTCCGGAGCAACTGGAAGCGGCGGCGCGCGAGCTGGGCCTGCCGATGGTCATCAAGATTCCGGACGGGTCCTTTTCACGCGGCGTGAAAAAAGTTGCCACCATTGAGGAGCTTGCCGTCAAGGCTGGAGAACTGTTCGAGCAGTCGTCCCTGCTGATTGCCCAGGAGTTTTTGTATACGGAATTCGACTGGCGAATCGGCATATTCAACAATCGTCCGCTCTACGCCTGTCGCTATTACATGGTGAAGCATCACTGGCAGATTATCCGACATGGGGAAAAGCGTTCGGTAAGTGGTGCCTTCGAAACCCTGCCCACTTTTGAAGTGCCGCGGGCCATTTTGCAGGCAGCCCTGGCCGCCACCCGGCCAATCGGTGACGGCCTCTACGGCGTCGATCTCAAGGAGGTCAACGGCAAGGGCTATATTATCGAAGTCAACGACAACCCCAATATCGACAGTGGGGTCGAGGATCAGTACCTCGGCAAGGAGCTTTACGTCCTGATCATGCAGGAGTTCAAACGCCGGCTGGAACAGCAATAGGGTTTTACTTCCACACCCCGAGTACCAGTCCCAT
>JBBDXV010000323.1:0-2825 GCA_040902165.1 Pseudohongiellaceae bacterium | reverse complement strand
CCTACTACCAATTTGATTTTGCTCATTATTATTCTCCTGAGTCACGCATTACAGGCCTTGGAATACCGGCAATGGTGGCACAGTATACTTGGCAATCCTTCAGGGGTACACAGATCGACAGGCTTAGATTTATCAGGATCGGTTTTCTCCTTGCTTTCCGGATTCCGGCGGCGTACACAGGGTTTTCAACCCATTCCGAGAGGCCCTCTGTGGGCAATCTTCGCTTCCGTTATCAGACCTTTGAGTTTGGTGAATCGGATATCCACCTGCGCAGTCTGCGTGACCGGCAACAGTTTTTCGACCCCGACGAGGTAAGCAAGAATCTGGGCATTTGTTCCGCCAGCTGGCCGCTTTTCGGTGTGGTCTGGCAAAGCGCCCAGGTGCTGGCGCATCTGATGCTGGAATATGACATTGCGGGGAAACGCATTCTGGAAATCGGTTGCGGGATGGCCTTGCCCAGTCTGGTATTGAATCAGCGAGCGGCAGATATCACGGCAACCGATCACCATCCGGAAGCAGAAGCATTTCTGCGTGAAAATACCCGTATCAATACCGCCCCGGAGATCCCCTTCCTGCGCACTAGCTGGTCAGACGAAACCAGTGATTTGGGGCGCTTTGATCTGTTGCTCGGTAGCGACATTCTGTATGAACAGAATCATCCGGAATTATTGGCGCAGTTTATCGATCGACACGCCCAATCGACGAGTGAAGTCATCATTGTTGATCCCGGTCGTCGGCAACATGCGCGGTTCAGCAAAAAGATGGTGGGCCTGGGTTTTCGCCACAGTCAAAGTGCGGTGGGGAAAACCGATTATCTGGATGAACCGTACAAGGGACAGATTATCAAATTCCAGCGGGGATAAAGCCTGCCGGTCAATCCATCAAAGCCAGTGAGATCAGAATAGCCAGCAATGCCGGTATAAAAAGCTACCTGGATACCGGCCGCTTGTGTAATTTTCTCTGCAGGGTACGACGATGCATATTCAGCTGCCGCGCAGTTTCGGAAATATTGCCGTCGTTCTCCAGCAGTACTTTCTGTATATGCTCCCATTCCAGCCGCCGTACTGACATGGCCTGCGGCGCTGTCTCGGAAGCCACCGGATGTTTTTCTTTCTGCAGCAGTGCCGACAGGACCTCATCGGTATCGGCGGGCTTGGCCAGATAATTGTCCGCGCCCAGTTTGATCGCCTCCACTGCCGTCGCGATGCTGGCATAACCGGTGAGAATCAAAATTCTGCTTCCCGGGTTTTGCTGTTTCAGCGCGGGAATCAGGGACAACGAAGTCTGACCTGCCAGATTCAGATCAAGAATGGCGAAATCGAATTTCTGTGTTCCGATCAGCTTTTCCGCCGCGCCCAGATTTTCGGCGTGTTCTACCTGATATTCGCGCTGCGAAAGTGCGCGGGCCAGTACCCTCGCAAAAACCGGATCATCCTCAACCAGCAACAGGCTGCCTGCGCTCATGCCTTGCTCTCATCCGACTGCGGCGACAAAGGCAGACGCACGATCGTCGTCGCACCACCGGTTTTGCGGTTGAACATTTCGATATGGCCACCGGCTTTCTGAATCGTCGCATTGGCCAGATAGATTCCCAGGCCCATACTGTCCTTGCGGGTGGAAATAAAAGGTTCGCCCATGTTTTCCATCACTTCATGCGGCAAACCCGGACCGTCATCGCTGACAGTGACTTCAAGCATCTGCGCCGTACTGCGATCAATACGAAATACGACGGTTACGTTGCTGTGCGCCGCCTTGATGCTGTTCTCGACGATATTGATAATCGCATTCTTGAGATTGGGATCTGCCGTCAGGCCTGCGTCGCGGTCTTCGTCTCCGATGAGGTAGGTGATGGGCGCAGCGGGATGAATATTGGTCAGATAATCACGAATGCTCGCAACAAACTCATTCAAGGTAATCGGCGCATCAGCGCGGGCATTTTCCTTGTTGTAATACCGGGTCAACTGACTCAACGAATCCCTGCAGCGCTGCACTTGTTGACGCAATATGGAAATGTCTTCCCTGACGGTCTCAGCGGCAAATTTTTCCGGCGGCAGTTTTTCAAGTTCATTCAGCAGCACAGCCATGGTTGACAGAGGCGTGCCCAGCGCATGGGCAGTACCGGCAGCCAGGGTTCCGATCGCCACCAGTTGCTCATTGCGAATTTCTTGCTCGCGCGCCTGCGCCAGGGTCAATTCACGTTCACTGATGGCTTTTGACATACGGGTCACGAATACCGCGATCAATATCGAACTCACGACAAAGATGACCCACATGCCGATAAGGTGCAGACTGAAGTCCATCATCATGTGATCGGACGGATCCAGGCGCAGGTCCTGCAGAATAAAAAAGCTGTAAACCAGAATGCCGCTGACCGCAAACAGATTGGCATAGAGCGGCGTCAGGAAGGTGGCGCCTACAGCCAACAGCACCAACAGATAGGAAATGAGCGGATTGCCGGCACCGCCGGACGCCAGCAAAACCAATACCAGGAAAAAGACATCGATCAGCAGGTGGCAGAACAATTCCAGATTGCTGACTGCCCAGTCCAGTGACAGCCGCCAGAAACCCAGTGCTATGGAGACCAGCACGGCGAGATAGATGGCGATGATCTGGTTACCGGGGATATCGATGTCGGAATAGGATTGAAACAGCAGCAGGCCTAGTCCGCCGATGACCGCCGCAAATCCCCGCAGCCAGAGAAGTCGCTGGAGCGTCTGACGCGTACTGCTGCGGCCAAGACTGAAAGCCTGACTCACACCTCGTTGCTGAACTTGTCTGGTCAAATCAGGTTCTGACATGGGCGATTGCTTGCACGATTATTTACC
>JBBDXV010000322.1:0-19681 GCA_040902165.1 Pseudohongiellaceae bacterium | reverse complement strand
CTTGAAAATGAAACCTGAGATTCACCCGAATTACGCACCTATCAAGGCAACCTGCAGTTGTGGCAATGTTATTGAGACCCGATCGACATTGGGAAAGGATATTCTCATCGACGTATGTGCCGCCTGCCACCCGTTTTATACCGGCAAACAGAAAATCCTGGACAGTGGTGGCCGGGTTGACCGGTTCAAGAAACGCTTTGGATCACGCAAAGTCTGAACCGAGCTTGCCTAGAACAGGGTTTCAAGTGAGACTGGTTCTTCAGCATCTGTTTCGTTATTGCGGTCAGGGTTCTGTCCTTCCGGCAATGCAGGTGCATCCTCGGAGCGGAAGAATTCAAACATGGTATTGGACTCACCTGGTTTAGCTGGTTTGCCGGTATTTATGTCGATTAGTCGGTCCACCAGCCCATCCGGACGCAACATCATCCTTTCCGCCGTACCTGCCAGCGCAGCTCGCATGTAGTCGATCCAGATCGGTACTGCGACCGTAGCACCCTGCTCGGACTCTCCCAACGGTTTGGGCTGATCGAAGCCAACAAATACACTGGTGGCGATTTCGCGGTTGAACCCGGAAAACCACAATTCCTGTGGTCCGTTGGTGGTGCCGGTTTTGCCCATCAAATCCTTGCGTCCCAGCTCCCGCTGTACTCTGCGGCCGCTACCTTCTTCTATTACCGAACGCAACATACTGTTCATGATGTAAGCGACTCGGGCGTCAAGTACCCGCGGCGCGGCCGGGCCTGGAATTTCCCATTCCTCTGATGTCAACTGGCATTGATCACATACCCTGATTGGGTTTGCATGGAATATGACGCCATCAGATAAATTTTTGATTTCGCGGATCAGCCAGGGCTCAACCTTGTAGCCCCCATTGGCAAAAACGGAATAGGCTATGGCCATTTCCAGCGGCGATACGTCCTGGCTACCCAAAGCAACGGTAAGGTCATCGGAAGGAAAATTTTCGGTTTTGAAACCAAATCTGGCAGCAAAAGGCAAGACCACATCGGAAGTCAGTTGGTCGTAAAGTCTTACTGCCGGGACATTACGAGAGTCCTTGAGTGCATACCGCAGTGTTACCGGGCCAAGAAACGCATCATCAAAATTGTTAGGGCGATAATTGCCTCGGGTTAATGGCGCATCATTGATGGTGGAGGCTGGTGTGTAACCGTTCTCCAATGCAGCCGCATAGACGAAAGGTTTGAAATTTGAACCCGGAGGGCGGGGAGTCACCGCCCGATTCACCTGGTTGAGGCGAAAATCATAACCACCGACAAGGGCCAGAATTTCCCCAGTGTTCGTGCCGACTGACACGAGCGCTGCCTGTATATCCGGTACCTGTCCGAGTGCCCAGTCAGACCCCTGTCGTTTCACGCGCACAAGATCACCAATCCGAGCGACATCTGCAGCTGATTCGGGCGGAGGCCAGGCATTGTTTTGGCTGATAAACGGTCGGGCCCAGCGCAGTCCTTCCCAGCTTATGTCGATAATCACGCCATCCTTAAGTATTACTTCGATACTCCTTTCCTGAACCGCGGTAACTATTCCAGGTAACTGATTCCCGTACTCAGGTGCTGATTGCAACTGTTCCAACCAGGTTCCGATCGGATCGCGATCATCAGGTGGATAGTTAATATCTGAGGCGCGATAGCCATGAGGGCGGTCATAGTATTCCTCCAGGCCGTTTATCAACGCCGCGTTGGCGGCCAATTGCTTGTCACCATCAATGCTGGTGACAACTTCAAAACCCCTGGTATAAGTATCTTCACCATATTGTTCGTACAATTGTTGACGAACCATTTCGGCAACATATGCCGCCGGGATTTCAACGCTCAGATAGTGGCGCCTGGCGGTATCCGGGGTCATAAGTGCCGCCTGCAGCTCACCTTCACTAATCAAGTTTTGCTCATACATTTTCTGCAGCACTGAGTTTCGACGGCTCAATGCCAATGAAGGATTGTTAATCGGATTGTAATTCACCGGATTTGGCAGGAGGGAAGCCATCATGGCTGATTCAGCGACACTCAATTCGCTGGCTGGCTTTCCGTAATACAAACCTGCTGCTGCTCCAATCCCGTCTGAACCTATACCAAAGTGCACAAGGTTCAAATAAAGAGTCAGAATCTCTTCCTTGGTTAATTCACGTTGAATTTGCAGGGCAAAGGGAATTTTTTTAAACGTCCGCAGATAGATATTGTCATCCGTGAATGAAATATTTTTCGCCAGTTGCATGGTGATAGTGCTGCCGCCACCGAGGTTTGCACCGGTTATGAATCCGTAGAAACCACGTAACAAGCCTTTGATGTCAACGCCTGAGTGGAAATAGAAACCGGGGTCCTCGTTGGCAATGACGGCATTGCGAATTGCATCCGGGATCTGGTCGTAGGTGAGTGGATTGCGCCGATTCCCGATTTCCGCTATCAGTCTACCTTCCGCGGTGAAGATCCGCAGTGGCGCCTCGAGTCGGACGTTCTTGTAAGTTTCAGCAGAGGGCAGCTGTGGTGCGAGATACAGATAACCGGCCGCCGCCGCCATCATCGCCCCGCAAGCGAGGACCGTGACTGTGACTGCGGTCCAATAATAGAATTTCTTCAGAATTGGCTTCATAGCATTCAGATAGTGCCGTGTGCTTTGCCGGAAATTGCATGCGACCGCTGCTTTTTATCGGCAGAGAACTCGTTCGGGGTACAGTTGCAAGCTCAGCAGTATACACCTTGGGTTGGCTAATACTTAGTAAAATCAACAGATTGTCGTGGCAGCCAGGATACAGGATTTGATTTAATGCAAGCCCCAGGTGATCACCTCGACTCGCCTTCCAAATCACCGCAAACGTGAACCTAATCATGGAAAAATCTGGCGTTCCGGGCCATGATCAGACGTCATGTGGATTATTGTGAAATCACCATAATATGTTGAAAACTTTAATAAAAATAAATCCGGCCGATACCAGTGTCACAATTACGAGAATTTCTGCGAGGCTTCGCTAAGTTTTTGTTAATATTAGTTTTCTCGTTGCCGACTTACTTGCTTATGGTGTGTCTGTCGCTCGTAGCCGTCCCGGACCCAGCCAAGCTGGTTCAGTGTCGGTTCCGGTTTTGCAGGATCTAATGAGTTTTTGACAGAGATGTCAGTTATACGTCTCTCAGGGTTTGCCAGGTGTTGGAACAGTTAAAATTTCTGGGAAAGAAGTCCGGTTTGTTGCTGGGGGTGGACATTAGTTCAACCTCCATCAAGATTCTGCAGCTTAGCGGTAGTGGTTCAAAGTACAAGCTGGAGAACTACATAATCAGGCATTTGCCCAACAATGCGGTAGTTGAGAAGAATATCAGTGACATCGACGCAGTCGGGGAAAGCATCAGTGTCGCGCTCAGTGTCCTGAAGCCAGGTACCAAGGAAGCTGCCGTAGCAGTGGCTGGATCAGCCGTGATTACCAAAACTATTGAAATGAGCGCCGCCCTCAGCGATTCAGAAATGGAAAACCAGATCGTTGTCGAAGCAGACCAGTATATTCCTTACCCACTGGATGAAGTGTCCATCGACTTTGAGAGGCAAAAACTTTCCGAACGCAGTCCGGATATGGTGGAAGTATTACTGGCTGCATGCAGAAAAGAGAACGTTGATTCAAGGGTCACGGCTTTGGAAGTTGGAGGATTGGAAACCAAGGTCGTCGACATTGAGGCCTATGCAATTGAGCGAGCATTTGGTTTGTTGAGCGAACAAATAGGAAAGGGCGAAGAACAGACAAATGCGATCGTCGATATTGGTTCATCAATGACGACACTCAATGTAATTCTCAATGGGCGAACCATCTATACCAGAGAGCAGATGTTTGGTGGAAATCAACTTGTTGAAGACGTTGTGCGTCGATTTGGTTTGAGCAGTGCTGAAGCGGAAGCCGCAATCAAACGCGGCGGTCTCCCGGAAGAATACGAAAGTGAAATTTTAACCCCTTTCAAGGATTCGGTTGTTCAACAGGTAAATCAAACACTGCAGTTCTTCTTTTCTTCAAGCCATTACAACGAAGTTGATCATATTATTCTCGCCGGTGGCGTAGCTGCTATTGAAGGGCTTGCAGACATGGTACAGGAAAGCCTGACTACTCCGACAATTGTCGCCAACCCGTTCAAGAATATGTCAATCAGCTCCAAGGTAAATAAAACCTTGTTACAAAACGACGCACCGTCACTGCTGATAGCCTGTGGTCTGGCTATGCGAGGAGCATACTGAGATGGCGCAGATCAACCTGTTACCCTGGCGGGAGAGACTGAGAGAAGAAAGGAAACGGGAGTTCCTTACAATAATGGTTGGTGTGCTGATTATCGCCGGTGGCCTGATCTTTCTTGTAGACCGATATTTTCGCAGCGAAATAAATACGCAGATCGCCAGGAATGATTTTATCCGGACCGAGATTCAACAGCTGGACGAGCGGGTTTCGGAGATTAATCAGTTACAGCAACAGAAACAGGAAATACGAGCTCGAATGAACGTAATCCAGAATCTGCAAGGATCGCGACCGGTTATCGTAAGAATTTTTGATGAGCTGGTCAGAGCTCTGCCCCAAGGTGTGTATTTCTCCCGGATTCAACGCGAGGATACCACCATGAGCATTGACGGTGTTGCGGAGTCATATGCCATGCTGACTGAACTGATGCGGCGACTGGATTCTTCCGACTGGTTTGCGGAAGCGGATCTGAGGATTATCTCGGCGCGTGAAAACCAGCGAGCTTCCCAGGGTAGTGCAAATTCTTTCACTCTCAGTCTGACGCTTGAGTCACCACTGGGCAACGAAGAAGAGGAAGGCTTTTAGGCCGGTCGAATTCAAATGTCATACATAAAAGACAGAATAACCGAGCTAAAGAATTTCGATGTCAATGATCTGACGAACATTGACACCATTGGTGTGTGGCCGGGCGCTGTAAAGGCAGTCATTGTGATCATTCTGTTTGCAGGCAGCATGGTGGGTGGTTACGTACTGCACATCCAGGGTTTGCAGCAGGATCTCCAACGCGAAATCGGCAATGAGGGGACGATTCGGGTCGAGTTTGAACAGAAAGCATTTATGGCAGCAAATCTCGAGGCCTACCGTGAACAGACCGTGGAGATGGAAGAATCATTTGCCGAGTTATTACAGCAATTACCCAGCCAAACTGAAGTGCCCGGCCTGGTAGATGATATAACCAACGTTGGTCTGGGGAGCGGGCTTGAATTTTCCAATATCCAACTGGCAGATGAAGTGTCTCTGGAATTTTATATAGAGCTGCCCATTAATGTTGACGTTCAAGGCAGCTATCACGATTTCGGAACTTTTGTCAGTGGCGTTGCCAGTCTGGACAGGATAGTTACCCTGCATGACTTTACGATAACTACCAGAACTGATTCGTTTCTGAACATGAGTATCGTCGCCAAGACCTATCGTTACAGGTCAGAGGAAGAGCAGCTTGGTTCTATACAATAACCTTGGGTATCGCACATCCATTAGAACACTTGCCCTGATGTTGGTCGCTGTGCTGTTGGCTGCGTGTTCACGTAGTAATAATTTTCAGGATTTGCAGGTTTTTGTGGATGAAGTAAAAGCCCGTCCTGGCGCGCAGATTGAACCGGTTCCGGTTTTCGAAGCTTATGAAGCGTTCACCTACAGCGCTGCATCTTTGCGCAGTCCTTTCGACATTCCGATAGTTATTCAACAGAACGCCAGCGGCGCTGTAGTAGAGAATGTTGAGCCTGACCTGGATCGTATACGCGAGCCACTGGAAAACTTCGCATTGTCTGAGCTGATGATGGTAGGCATGCTTGAACGCGACGGACATTATCAGGCATTGATTCGAGACACAGTTGGGGAAATTAACCGGGTTGCTGTTGGAGATTACCTCGGCAGAAACCATGGCAAGGTGCTATTGATTACTCGGACACAGATTGATTTGATGGAGATCGTGCCCAGCGGTGGTGGCGGCTGGGTGGAGCGTCCCCAGTCTTTGACACTGGTTCAGTAGCGGTCATTGGGAGTTGAGATGGTTATGAACAACACGCGCTTGCCAGACCGACTAAATTATTTGGATGGATTGGATATGTGTATCAAACAATTTACTTTGTTAATCACCCTCGTGCTGTTTGCGAATGTTTCGACTGCCCAACAGTCGGTGCGACTTGAAAGCATAGGTTTCGCCAATCTGCCAGGAGACAGTATAGAAATTCAACTGGGATTCAGCGGACAGCCTCCTGAGCCAACAGGATTTGTGCTGGATAATCCCGCACGAATTTCTCTGGATCTTGCTGGCGTTGAGAGCGCACTTTCCCAGCAGCGCTACAATATCGATTCCAATAATGCACAAAGCGTTGTGGTATTGGATGACGGGAACAGAACCAGGTTGGTAGTGAACCTTGATCAATTGGTCAGCTATCAGTCACGAGTGGTCGGAAATACGCTGCTTTTGACCGTGGGCAATGATACTGGTGCACAGAGTGGGACAGTTTCTACGATTGCCCAGGTGCAGGAAAGTAATGGCATTAATTCTGTAACTGACGTTACCTTTCGACGCGGTCAAGGTTCCGAAGGTCAGATTGTAATTCAACTTTCCAGTGATCAGATTATCGGCAGTGTCGAACAGGTTGGCGCAAGGGTCTATGTCGAATTTGCGAATACTTCGGTACCCAGCCGGTTGAATAGACGCTTCGATGTAACGGATTTCGCCACCCAGGTAACAACTGTTGATGTTTTGGGTCAGACAGACCGCGCTACTATTGTGATTGATGTTGATGGAACATATGAATATGTTGCCTATCAAAGTGGCAGCATATACACGATCAGCGTGCAACCCCCGCCCGCTGATATTCAAGGCGACGATAATATCGCTGCATTTACCGGTGCGATAAGCTCACTGACATTTCAGGACATAGAAATCAGGTCGGTGTTGCAGATACTGGCGGATGAATATGACTTTAACCTGGTTGCGCCATCAGTAGAAGGAAACATAACGCTGCGTCTGGAGAACGTACCCTGGGATCAGGCTCTGCAATTGGTGTTGAGAGCCGGCAATCTCGACAGCCGTCTTACCGGAAATGTGCTCTATGTGGCGCCTGCCAATGAGATTGCAGCCCAGGAGCAATTGGAACTTGAGGCGAGCCAGCAGGCTCAGGCACTGGCACCGCTTTACACAGAGTTTGTCCAGATCAACTATGCCGATGCCAATAATATTATGGCTTTGATAACGGGAGGTGTAGCTGGTGCCGCTGCTGCAACCCCTGGCGCTCCTGCTGCCGGCGCAGCGGGAGCGGCAACTGCAAGCGCAAGCCCTGGCGGCATTCTCTCCAATCGGGGAACGGCAACGGTAGATGCTCGCACCAATATTATTATCGTTCGGGATACCGAAGAAAAACTGGAAGAAGTTCGCGCTCTCGTAGCCAGATTGGACGTTTCGGTTCGTCAGGTCTTGATTGAAGCGCGAATAGTCAACGTCTCAACCAATTTTGGACGCGATCTGGGTATCCGTTGGGGTGGCGCTGGTCGCACACCCACCGGTGATGGTTTTAGATACGGGGGTTCACAACTGGCGACACTGGAACAACAAAACAATCGCGTGGCGGAACAGATTGCGCTTCAGAATGCCGTGATCGCAGGTGAAACCACCAGGGTTACTGCATTGCAGGATGGCACCGACCCCAGCCTGATTGAATCCCTGGTGCAACAGGCCTTCAATTCCGTTCCGATTCCTATAGGCACCACGACATTTCCGGATGCCTTGTTGGTGGATCTTGGTGTGGAAGGTCTTAATGCCTCGACATTTTCTATTGGGTTCTCGGACAACAGCGGCTTGATCGAACTGGAACTGTCGGCGCTGGAAAGTAGCGGCAATGGTGAAGTTATTGCGCGACCCAAAGTCACTACGCAGGATAAGGTAACCGCGACGATTTCCTCCGGTGTGTTGATTCCCTACCAGGCTCAGGCCGGAGGAACGGCGGGCGGGTCAACGACGGAGTTTCAGCGTGCGGTCCTGTCTCTGGAAGTTACCCCACAAATCACACCGGATGGCAGAATTATCATGGAACTGGATATTACCCAGGACTCTGTAGCCGCCGGCTCCGGAGCTATCCCGGCTATCAACACCAACCAGGTGGCAACCAGCGTACTGGTGGATAATGGCGAAACGATCGTTCTTGGTGGAGTATTTCGTGAAGAGTCCACTACCACGGAAACCAAGACGCCGTTTTTGGGGGATGTTCCTTACCTGGGGCGCTTGTTCAAGCGCACTGAAAATGCCAGTCGCCGAACAGAACTATTGATATTCATAACGCCGAAAATCATTGCAGATCTTAATATCAGGTGAATGTGGTGCCGTTTGCGGCACCACATTACCTGTCGCGCAAGAATGAGCCAGCAGCGCAACATCTTCCTGATTGGTCCTATGGGTGTGGGCAAAACCACCATTGGCCGTGTCCTGGCCGAGCAGTTGGGTATGGATTTTCTGGATTCGGACCGGGAGATAGAAGCGACCACCGGTGCTGATATTCCATGGATTTTTGATGTTGAAGGTGAGGCCGGTTTCCGCGTACGCGAATCAAAGATGATTCAGGAACTGACTACCCGCAACGGGATTGTTTTGGCGACTGGCGGTGGTTCGGTACTCGCTGCCGAAAATCGTGAATGTCTCAGGAATCGGGGAGTGGTTGTATACCTGCGTGCTTCCATATCGCAACAGGTCGAGCACACAAGCCGTGATAAAAACAGACCCCTTTTACAGACAGCAGATCCAGAAGGCAAAATTCGTGAGCTCATGAAAATCCGCGAGCCGCTATATCAGGAAACGGCGGATATCATCGTCAATACCAATCGCCGCAGTCCCAGAAGCGTCAGTAGTGAGATCATTAGAACCCTTGAATCTCTTCCCAAAGACAAAACCGCTTCCAACCGACAATGACGAGTGAGACTCAATGTTGACCGTACAGGTGGATCTTGGCACCAGAAGCTATCCGATATACATCGGCGCAAATCTGCTGAATGACAGGAAACTGGTAGCGCCGTTTCTTGGCAGCGCAAAGGTGCTGGTGGTTAGCAACGAAACTGTCGCGCCATTGTATCTGGAAAAGATTCAGGTCCTGTTAGGCAAAAACTATCGCGATGCGGTCATCCTTCCAGATGGCGAGAAATTCAAAACCCAGGATGTAGTCAATCAAATTTACGACAAACTGCTGGTAGATCGTTTTGATCGCGGCTGCATTCTGGTAGCCCTCGGGGGCGGTGTCGTAGGCGACGTGACTGGATTTGCGGCAGCAACCTACCAGCGCGGAGTAAACTTTATACAAATTCCGACGACACTGCTCGCGCAGGTGGATTCCTCGGTCGGTGGTAAAACCGGCATCAATCACGCACTCGGCAAGAATATGATTGGTGCGTTCCATCAACCTCTTTGCGTAATCGCGGACACGTCAGTTTTGAAATCTCTGCCGGATCGGGAGTTTCGCGCCGGGCTTGCTGAAGTAATCAAGTATGGACTAATCGGCGACCTCGAATTTGTTGAATGGCTGGAGCGAAATAACCGGGGACTACTGGATCGGAAAGATGAATTGCTGTCACAGGCGATCAGCCAAAGCTGCAAGCACAAGGCCGCTATTGTTGCGCAAGATGAACGCGAGGGTGGAGTCCGTGCGCTGCTGAATTTGGGCCATACTTTTGGTCATGCGATCGAGACGGCCACTGGTTACTCCAGGTTATTGCACGGGGAAGCGGTTGCCATTGGAATGGTGATGGCGGCAGACCTTTCAATGCGCATTGGCTGGATATCCGCCGGTGACGCCAAACGGGTTCGTCAGCTGATCGAAATTTTTGGTTTGCCTGCCGTGCCACCTGCCGATATAGACAAAAGGCGCTTTTTGGAATTGATGGCTTCTGACAAAAAAGTGCAGAGTGGCAAAACCAGATTTGTGTTGCTGAAGTCTGTAGGGCATGCAGTTATCGAAAGCGTAACGGATACGAAGCTGCTTGATCTTACTTTGATTGCCGGCGAGTCACTTTGCCGTTCCTGACGGCGCATTCCAGCATCTCGCGCCGGCAAACAGCAGGCAATCAATAGACAGACAATTGACAAATGATAGTCAAATAAATATGAAATGTTATCTGAATCAACTCGGCCTGCGATTTGATCCTTTCGAATCGATCGCCGGAACAACACACTTTTATACACGAGCGGGTCGCGAAGACCTGCTTGATGAACTTTTGCAGCTCACTCGTTACAGTCGGGATATTGTTGTCGTAACCGGTCCGTTGGGCGCCGGGAAATCCAGTCTGGCTGAATGGTTTATAAAAAGTTTGGGCAAAGACTCCGTGGTAGCTCATGTGCAGGCGACCTTGTTCATGAACAAGGTACAGATTCTGGAAGCGATAAGTACTGAGCTTGGAATTCATGTTGATGCCGGTCAGGCTGAGGCCAGCCTTGTGAATTCGATTCGCGAATGGATTTCTGCATTCTCCAGCACTGATCGGCATCTTCAGCTGGTAATTGACGACGCGCACGAACTCGGCGAAGGCGCCTTGGGCATATTGCTTGAGCTGGCCCGGGACCCGGCCCTTACTTCAACGACTCACTTGCTCCTTCTGGGAGAAACACATCTGTTGAACATGCTGGAACAGTTGTTGCCATTCAACCGCGAAATTGTGGCATTTTCCGGACTGGTATTGCCTGGCTTAAACAGCGAAGAGGCTCTGGATTATGTGTCGTTCAAGCTTCGGTCAGCGGGTTTCAAAGGTGAGTTCCCCATAGATCCGGGTGTTATGGGAGATATCTATAATCTTTCGAGCGGCATTCCGGGAACGATCAATGCGCTGGTCAGAGACAAACTTGAGGTAAGTAACTTCAAGCCGGTCAACAGCAAACTTGAGATTCCATCGATTTACTATGCAACTGCAGCAGTTCTGTTGCTTGCTTTGTTTGTGACCGTCTTCTTTACTGACAGCAATACCGGGCAGAACTACAGTATGCAAATATCGGCAACCCAACAGGTCCAAATTAATTTGCCGGTGCAACCCATTCTGTCTGCAGTAACAGAAGACAAACCAATCACTGAAGCGATCTCACAAGTGCCGGTCAGCACGGCAATAACGGAGCCTGTGAAAATTCCTGAAGCGACGGAAGAAATCGTACCGGTATTGCCGCAACCCGCCTACTCGGAATTCGAAAGTCAACTGCTTGCTCGTGCACCGCAATCTTATACCCTGCAGGTTTTGGGATCGCAGTCTGAAGTCAAGGTGCATGAGTTTATTGCCGAACAGTCAGGCTCCAGCAGTTTTGCCTATTTCGAATCCCGTTATCAGAATCAACCCTGGTTTGTCGCCGTATACGGTGATTTCAAAGACAGAGAGGCAGCATCTGCCGCGATAGCCACTCTGCCGGAAGCTCTGAAAACACTACGGCCCTGGGCTCGCGCGCTGTCGGGAATTCAGGCAGACATCCGTAAATATAATCAGTAAGCTGTCACGCCGGTTGTCGAGCTGCGTCGTATTGGCTTTGCTGCCGGGTTACTGAATAGATCGTAGTAAAAGAGAACCCCGTGACAGAATTGAAGAACGACACTTTTTTGCAAGCCCTGTTGCGACAGGAAACGGCCTACACCCCGGTTTGGATGATGAGACAGGCGGGGCGTTATTTGCCTGAGTACCGGGCAACCCGCAAGCTGGCTGGCGATTTTCTCAATCTGTGTCAAAACCCGCAGTTGGCTTGTGAAGTTACCTTACAACCATTGCGTCGATATCCGTTTGATGCGGCAATTCTTTTCTCAGACATACTGACTATTCCGGACGCCATGGGACAGGGATTGTTTTTTTCCGAAGGTGAAGGTCCAAAGTTCAGGAAAGTGATTCGATCCGAAGCAGATGTAAAAGCCTTGCCGCAAATTGATGTCACCAGGGATCTTGGCTATGTGATGGATGCTGTTTCACTAATCCGGAAAGAGCTGAATGGTTCTGTTCCCTTGATCGGATTTTCCGGCAGCCCGTGGACTCTGGCTACTTATATGATCGAAGGTGGCGGCAGCAAGGATTTTCGAATTGCCAAGCAGTTTCTCTACGATAAACCGACAGCGATGCATCTGTTGCTGGACAAGCTGGCAGTCGCAGTAACGGCTTATTTGAATGGACAGATCCAGGCGGGCGCCCAGGCGGTTCAGATTTTTGATACCTGGGGAGGAATTCTGACGACGGCCGCATACGGTGAATTTTCTCTGGCGTATATGAAAAAAATAATAGCGGGACTAATCAGGCAACATGAGGGCAGGGAGGTGCCGGTAATTCTGTTTACCAAAAATGGTGGACTGTGGCTCGAGGATATAGCTTCAAGCGGCTGCCACTGTGTGGGTCTTGACTGGACTATATCTGTCGGCGAGGCTCGCAGACGCATTGGGGACAAGGTCGCCTTGCAGGGGAATATGGATCCGGCCGTCCTTTACGCCTCACCTGCTCGTATCCGTGCCGAGGTAGGTGAAATCCTGAAGCAGTATGGGTCAGGCAGTGGTCAAGTTTTCAATCTTGGACACGGAATTACGCCGGAGGTAAATCCGGATCACGTCGCTGCTTTCGTCGACTCAGTGCATGAGCTTTCGCAACCCTATCATCGGCAATAGCCGTGACGACTCTGCCAACCCGCTGGTGGTCATATCACTAGGGTCCAATTTACCCTCAGACCGGGGTGATCCGATCGCAACGGTAGTCTCTGCGATTACCGAGTTGGGATTGCTTTTTCAAACTACGCTGAAGGTATCCGCGCTGTGGAAAACCGTTCCGCTGGATTGTCCGCCAGGCACACCGGATTTCGTCAACGCAGTGATATCTTTTCCAGTCCCGGAAACCGGTTGTCCTGAAGCGGTGTTAGAGCAATTGCAGCGCCTGGAAAACAACTATGGTCGTAACCGGAGATTACTTCAAAACGCCTCCCGCACCCTGGACCTGGACCTCATTAGTTGGGGGAACCAGGTCAGTGTCAGTGCTGAATTGACACTGCCTCACCCCCGCGCCCATCTTAGAGGCTTCGTATTGCGACCTCTGGCCGAGATTGCACCGGACCTGATACTTCCGGGCCAGACCCAGGCGGTCGATGAACTGGCCGCTCAACTTCCCGACTTAAATGAGACGATAATCAATTAAATACCTTTATCCATTGGTCGACTTAGATGATAAACTCACAAAGTTTTTTGGTGTCTGTGACAAATTTAGAGCGGTTTCCATGCGCAAGCCCATTGACCAATTTAGAGTAAGCATTTTCTGCCTGGCGGCGGCATTTTTGCCGGTTTATCCAGCGTTCGGGCAGGCGCTCGATAGCGGTTTGAATTTGGTTGATTTTTCAGCAAACGACACAATCAGGTCAGAATCACTGTTTACACCGACGATTTCAGTCCAACGCAATATCCTGACTGCTGAGCAGCAAAGTCTTTTTACGAACGATGCACTGAATATTAATTTGGGACTGGTGATCAATCCGGTCAATGGCCTGAATATGCGGGCCGATGCCTGGCGGCTGGAACAGCATGAAAACCCGGCCAATGCACTGATCGGCCCCAATCTGTCGACTACCCTGCCAGATCTTTTAATTGAGCCGATGGCACAGATCGATGCGGGTGTTGGATCGTCTTTATTGGCGTCCGGCATCCGCACCAATGGTATCGATCTGGGCGCATCCTATATATTTGAGACGAACAAAGCCGGGCAGTTCACTCTCAGTACCAAGGCGACCTATATTTACGATTTCCGCCAGGGGCCGGCAATGCTGGAAGCAAATCCGCTGGCAACCACGGAATTGCCGGGGACCGCAGACCTGCAGGGCAGTCTCACCCTGTCATGGGATTTCGGCAATCACAGTGCAAGTGCGACTACCAATTATTTCGATTCGTTCAAGGATTTAAGTGAACTGAATCTCGAAGAGATCAATAAGCTGGTGGAGGACATCGTTACCTTTGACCTCCAGTACGGCTATAGCATCAAGACCGGCATGCTGGAGCGAGCTGAATTCTCGTTCGGAATTCGCAATATATTCGACAAGAAAACCACCCAGATACTGAATAACAACAATCGGGTCGTGGACCAGAACGGCCGGGTCGCATACGGTTCCATCAAGTACCAGTTCTAGGATTTACGCCTCCTCCTGCCCGACAGTACCTTCAATTCCGGTAAATACCCGGGCAAAAAAAAACCCCGTAATTACGGGGGTCAAGGGTCTGCTAAGGTTACTGCTCCAAGCGGGGGTTTAACTCTTTCTTTGCATCTGACGTTATGTTTTCAAGGATAGCGGGCCGGCTAAAAACTACTGTGTACTGTTTCACAAAAAGTAATGTCGTTCTCATCGTTCGGGAAGCTTAGTTTTACTTTTCTGCGCGCGCCACAGCCCATATATCAACTCTTTTCGCCCCAAGACTTGTCACCAGTTCCGCCATAACCCCCACAGTCGTACCGGTAGTCACCACGTCATCAATTATCGCGACATGCGCAGGCATTCCCTCGGCGAAGGGTTTTTTAAGCGCGAAAGCGTCGGCCAGATTGGCGCGACGCTGCCTGGCATTGAGGGTATGTTGAGCGCGGGTATGTCGTCTGCGTTCAAATTCGGAAAACGTGCATCGGACACCTGTGCGATGTGTTATCAGGCGCGCGAGTTCTGTCGCCTGGTTGAAACCTCTTTCGCGTATCCTTTTTGCATGCAACGGTACCGGAATCAGGAGCTGAGGGCGTTCCGACTCGCGGTAGTAAGACGCGAATTTCTCGGCCAGCAATCTTCCGAAGACGGTACCACTGGAAAGATCTCCGTTGAATTTAAAGTGTGCCAGCAGTTCGCGGACCGGTGATCTGTATTCAAAGACTGTCTGGCAACTGTAGAAAGGAGGAGGATGTTCCTGGCATTGCAAACATTCAGTCAGAACATTCGAAATACCCACCGGCAGTTTAAGTCCGCATCGACGACAGCCTGGTTCATGCCATGGCAGGTCAGCCCGACAACTGTTGCAGAGCGCCAGGCGGGAGTAGATGACGGAGGAACAGAACACACAGCAGCTGGGGACGGTAATACGTCCGAGCAAATGATTTAAATGCGGCAATCCCTGCCGCAGCATATTTAACCAATCCATGGATGCTTTTTGATTCAGTTGCCAAAGATAATCATGAAGGTGTAGAGAGTATAGTTGAGGGCAGATTGAATATACCAATTGACCCTCGTTGGTACTGGCTTGCCTATCCCCTATAATCCTCGATAACCAAAATCATGGGAGTTCCCAATGCCCGCTTTCAAGGTACCACTTCGAGACATGCGGTTCCTGTTGCAGGATGTTTTTGCAGCCAACGAACTGTTTGCATCCATGAGCGCCACCCAAGAGATGACTGCCGACCTTATGGACGCCATCCTGGAGGAGGCAGCAAAAATTACCGAGACTCTGTTGGCGCCTTTGAATCAGAGCGGCGACGAGAGCGGTTGTCGCCTTGTTAATGGCAAGGTATCGACACCAAAAGGATTTGCCGATGCATATCGGGCTTTTGCCGACGCCGGTTGGGTCGGTCTGATCGGTGAGCCGGCCTACGGTGGGCAGGGAATGCCGAAGATGCTTTCTGTTTTGTTTGAGGAAATGTTGATGGGATCGAATCCGGCTTTTGGTCTGTATCCGATTCTCACCAGCGGTGCCAGCCTTGCATTGAGTCTGCACGGCACCGAGCACTTGAAAAGCACCTACTTGCCCAGGCTATACAGCGGGCAGTGGTGTGCCACCATGTGTCTTACTGAACCGCATGCTGGTTCGGATCTCGGAATTATCCGTACCAGGGCAATGCCTGAAAGTGACGGCAGCTTTCGACTCACCGGAACCAAAATGTTTATTACCGCCGGTGACCATGATCTTAGTGACAATATCATTCATTTCGTCCTGGCAAAGCTGCCGGATGCACCCGATGGATCACACGGTATTTCATTGTTTCTGGTTCCGAAACTGCAGGCAACAGCTGATGGAATCCTGGGTGAATCCAATGGTGTGACCTGTGCTTCGCTGGAGCACAAGATGGGTCTCAAGGCATCTGCTACCTGCGTTCTTAACTTTGACAATGCCAGAGGATATCTGGTAGGGGAAATTAACATGGGTCTGACCTGTATGTTCACGATGATGAACTACGAGCGTCTGACCATGGGATTGCAAGGAATTGGTCTGGCACAAAACAGTTATGATCTGGCAGTTGCCTATGCGCGCGAACGCTTGCAGGGCAGATCGGCTGACGGTGCTGCCGCGCCGGAAAAGCCTGCTGATCCCATCATCGTTCATCCCGACGTGCGACGCATGTTGCTGACCATGCGCGCCAATATTCTGGCCGGACGTGCGCTCTGTTTGTATGTTGCCAGCAAACTGGATATCGCCAAGTTTCATCAATCCGAAACTGAGCAACAAAGGGCTTTGCAGTTGGTTGATCTGCTGACGCCGATTGCCAAGGCTTATTGTACTGATCGCGGTTTCGAAGCCTGTGTACTCGGGCAACAGATTTTTGGGGGACATGGATATATTCGGGAATGGGGTGTGGAACAGAACGTTCGGGACGCGCGAATCGCCCAGATTTACGAAGGCACCAACGGAATCCAGGCGCTGGACCTCGCGGGCCGCAAGACCGTGCGTTGCCGCGGTGCCCTGCTTAAAGTTTTCCTGGACGAGATCAGGGACTTTATCAGTAAAACGGAACAGGCCAATTCGCAACACGAATTCACCTTGCAATTGAAAAACTGTTTGCACACTTTACAGGAATGCACCGAAGCGCTCATTGATGCCGCAGCCAATGACAAGCGTGAAATTGGCGCGGCGGCCTACTCATATATGGAGCTTGTGGGGCTGGTAGCCTACGGATATATGTGGCTACGTATACTTGTGGCAGCCGGTGATAAAAATGTCAGGACCAGACACGCGGCGGATTATCTGGACAGTCTGGAAATAACTGCAGATTTCTTCAGATTAAGACTCATGCCACGCGGGAATTCACTTGCCGCAGAAATCAAAGCCGGTGCCGCCAGTCTGATGGCTTTGAAAGCAGAACAGTTTTAGGGAAAGGGCAACAAATTCTCAAATGGACCAATCGATATTGGCCGCCAGCATATTGCGATAGTTTTCCAGGCCAGCCATCGAGTCACCGATCAGTATCACACTGCCTGAACCCATCGGACTCGCCATGCCGGAAAACCTGTCGTCTTCGACTTCGAATTCGCGGTCGATGAGAGAATCCTGCATTATGATGATATTGACTACGCCCTCATCGCCACGCATAACAAAGTGGGCGCCAATTTCGCCTGGCAAAACCAGACATTGTTTTGCAAAAGTGATGTTCAGCTCGCGCGTCAACGCATTATCCTGCATCCGGCCCCCAACAGTAGCCATTACCTGATTTACCCGGCTGAAATTCACACTGTCTGTACCGGTGAAATCTGCGGTTTCCGCAATCACGTGACGAATGATGCCCTGACCCATCGCAACCTCGGTTTCTGTCGGTCCTGACGGAATAAAGACAGCGGACAGGGTGAGCCCCACAGTTAGAACCAGTACGGCCGCCATTGCATACCATCGGTTAACAAACCGGTTTACAAACCAATTGGAATTCTTTGCCGATTCCGACACCTCTCCATGAATACGGGATTTCAATCGATTGGCGAGACCATCAGGTATCGGCACTTCGTGCATGGTTTTACGCATGCGCCGGTCGAACGCCCTGACCTCGTTGATCAGCGTTTGTCGCTCTGAATGACTCTTGCTGGCATCCAGGAAATCCGGGTCTTCGTCGTAGGGATTGGCAAACACCCTGGTAACAAACTCTTCTTTATCCATTGTCAGGCTCTTTGTTAATTGGATTATTATCGTTGGCTTCCGGGTAAAATTCCTGCTTTAACTTGCTTCTTGCGCGAAACAGGCGAGTCATCACCGTGTTGTTGTTCAGGTCCAGCATTTCGGCGATTTCCTTGCCACTGAATCCACCAACTACCTGCAATAACAGCGGATCCCGATATTCGCTTTCAAGATTATTGATGGCGCTATATAAAAGCGCCCGGTCCATTAGTTCATCGGGCTCATTGCCTGGCATATCGGCAATGGACTGATCCTCTATATCGACCAGCTCGGGCCGGTATCGTTCATAGAGTCGGGCATTTTCCCTTCGCAGAATGGTAAACAGCCATGCCTTTGCAGCTTTGTCACTTTGCAGACTGTCAAGGGACCGCCAGGCGCGTAAGAATGTTTCCTGAACAAGGTCCTCTGCCAGGGCCTTGTTTCGACAAAGCCAGAATGCGTAACGATATACATCCTGGTAAAGCGTATCCACCAAAGCGTTGTATCTTTGTAGTTTGGATTTTCCGTCTAAGACCGGGCCGGAACTCATTTCTTTCCCTGTTATCAGCAATTAAAGAGGTGTTTTGCCCCCTGCTGGAAAAATCTGTACTGATATTCTGCGTTGTTTCCGCTGACCCAAGGGTCATAGGAGGGTCATAAAGTGTGCCGAAATTGACCAGGCTCATCAAGTTATTTGCCGACCATTTCCACGGGTATCACACTGATTACCAGGCTTATGCAGCGGCTGGGTGAATGTTGTCCCTGAGAATGCGGATATTTGTTCAGCTTGATTTTGCCGGACTGTATACTTGACGCTTTGTCAGTACAGGGAATCTTACATGATCAGAGTTGCCATATCAGGCGCCGCAGGTCGAATGGGCAGAACGCTTATTGAAGCGCTTGGCCACAATGACTATGAGCTGGAATTGACCGCCGGAACGGTGCTTGCTGACGATCCCGCCCTGGGTGCCGACCTTGGTATGTTGGCTGGCCAGCCGGCCAGCGGCATAGTTACTACCAGTTCACTTGCCGCGGTGCTGGACCAATTTGATCTGCTCATTGATTTTTCTGCTCCGGATGCGACTCTGGCAAACCTGGACCTGTGTCGTAATGCGAAAAAGTGCATGGTGATCGGCACTACCGGACTGGATGAGGCGCAGCAAAAAATCATAGCCCAAGCCAGCAAGGAAATTCCCATTGTCTTTGCTCCCAACATGAGTGTCGGGGTAAATCTTTGCCTCAAATTGCTTCACTCCGCCGCAACCATACTCGGCGACACTGTGGATATTGAAATTGTCGAGGCCCACCATCGGTTCAAAAAAGATGCGCCCTCCGGGACGGCTTTGAAAATGGGCGAAGTTATTGCAGAGGCACTGGGTCGGGATCTCAAACAGGTGGCAGTCTTCGCTCGCGAAGGGACAGGCCGGGAACGGGATGTCAAAACCATTGGTTTCTCCACAATACGGGCTGGTGACATAGTCGGGGACCATACCGTTATCTTTGCCGCCCCTGGCGAGCGAATAGAAATCAGCCACAAGGCAAGTAGTCGCATGAATTTCGCCAGAGGTGCTGTACGGGCGGCGGCCTGGCTATCAGGGCGAAAACCAGGACTCTACTCTATGATGGATGTGCTTGGACTTTAAGGAACCTCAATCTTATGTTCAGAGGTTCGTTTGGCCCGAAAACCACCAACGAACGGCTTGCCGGTAAAATCACCGCGACAATCGAGCGGGATAATGGGTGGGATACATAGTGTCTCAGTTTGAATTTTCACTGACACCTGAAGGAAAGCATCAAACAGCGTTTTGAATTTGAGTGTCGGCAGTGAAAGCGCGGGACAGACCAGTCGCTACGACCCCTGGCGCCGGTCCTCCGGACT
>JBBDXV010000321.1:0-2852 GCA_040902165.1 Pseudohongiellaceae bacterium | reverse complement strand
CAAATCGGGTATACTTGGTCGCCCAAGTTTACGACAATTGCGCAAGACTTAGAAATTCATCCAGGGGGATCCTTCATGTCCAAGGCATACAACAGTTTTTTTATCAATGGGAGATGGGTACAACCCGCCGGTCGCAAGACCCTGGATGTGATCAACCCCGCCAATGAAGCAGCCTTCGCCACCATTTCACTCGGCACAGCCGAGGATGTCGATACCGCTGCCAAAGCGGCCAGAGCCGCTTTCGCCAGCTGGTCGCAATCGACAGTCGAAGAGAGAGTCGCCGTGATCGAGAAAATAATCGCCGGCATGAAAGCCAGAGGAGCGGAACTTGCCGCGGCAATCTCCAGCGAAATGGGCGCACCGATGAGCCTGGCCAGCACCGCCCAGGTCGGTTCTGGCATCGCCCACTTCATGAACATCCTGCCTATATTGAAGAATTATCATTTTGAAGAAGTCCGCGGCACCACCCGCATCAGCAGGGAGCCAATTGGCGTTTGCGGATTCATCACACCCTGGAACTGGCCGCTGAACCAGATCGCCTGCAAGGTCGCGCCGGCGATCGCCGCCGGCTGCACGATGGTGCTGAAGCCCAGTGAAGTGGCGCCGATTTCCGCCTATATCCTCAGCGAAATCATTGCCGAATCAGGTTTGCCAGCCGGAGTCTACAACATGGTGAACGGTGACGGACCCGGTGTTGGCGCTGCCATTTCTGCGCATCCGGAATTTGATCTGGTGTCATTTACCGGTTCAACGCGCGCCGGCAAGGAAGTCGCCAAAGCGGCAGCCGACTCGATCAAACGTGTTTGTCAGGAGCTTGGCGGTAAATCGGCCAATATTATTCTTGATGATGCCGCTGATTTTGCCCGTTCGGTGAGTGGCGGTACGATGTCCTGTTTCAACAACAGCGGCCAGTCCTGTAATGCACCGACCAGAATGCTGGTGCCGCGCAAGCGCATGGCAGAAGCAGCGGAAATCGCCAAAGCTGCCGCCGCAAAGGCGACGGTTGGCAATCCGCTGGATGAAAAAACCCGGCTCGGTCCGGTGGTCAGTGAATTGCAATTCAACAAGATCAATGCGCTGATCCAGAAAGGCATTGACGAAGGCGCGCAACTGGTCGTTGGTGGTCCTGGTCGACCCGACGGACTCGATAAAGGCTATTTCATCAAGCCCACCGTCTTTGCCAATGTGAACAACAACATGACCATCGCCCGCGAAGAGATATTCGGTCCGGTGCTCAGCATTATTCCCTATGACAATGATGATGAGGCCGTCGCCATCGCCAACGATACGGAGTATGGCCTGTCCGGCTATGTGTCCGGCGAGCCTTCCCATGCCAAAGCCATTGCCAGGCGGCTGCGTACCGGCATGGTTCATATCAATGGTGCCGGCCCGGACTTCAATGCGCCGTTCGGCGGCTACAAGAAATCAGGCAACGGCCGTGAATGGGGACTGGAAGGCTTTGAAGAGTTTCTGGAAACTAAATCGATCCTCGGCGCCGAAGTAGCCTAGGAGCTACTGCACTCAGCATGACTTCGTTAAAAACCAGTCGGAACCCGGTCACTTATGAGTCTATAAGCTCCCTCATCCCGACTGGTTTTTGCCTCGTCCTGCTTTCGCTCGTAACGCTCCTTGAATTAATTGAAACGTGATGCTCCTTAAAATAAGTAAAACAGGAAAATTAGTATGAGTCTGAAAATCACCAAACCGGCCATCGATCTCGGCATCCTCACCCGCAAGGCCGGACCGATGCTGTCCTTTTATCGCGACATGCTGGGCCTGCCGGTGGAAGGCACGATGCCAATGCCCGGCGGCGGCACGATGCACAGGCTGAAAGCCGGTGACTCCATCATCAAGATCATTGAAGTAGATCCACAGCCGAAGGCCGACGGCATTGTCGGCGGATTGCGTGCCGCCACCGGCTATCGTTACTGGACCATACATGTCTCGAATCTGAATGACGCAGTTACCAGAGCGGAAAAATCCGGTTACAAGGTTCCGGTCGGTGCCAAGGTAATTCGCGAAGGCGTCACTATCGCAATAATCGAGGATCCGGACGGCAATTGGGTGGAGTTACTTGAAACAAAATAGTGCGACTGTGCTACTCCCGTTACCGAAGTAACTGTTGGCAATCGAGGATTATGAAATGAGTGGATGCTGTAATGACAGTTGCGCGATAGATGCCCTGCGCGAGAGACAGCGAGGCACACTGAGGATTGTGCTTGGTGTCAACGCAGTAATGTTCCTGGTAATCCTTGGAGCCGCGCTTTACGGGAATTCGACCGCACTGATGGCTGACAGCCTGGATAATCTCGGCGATGCCTTGACCTATGCGCTCAGTCTGTTTGCCGTAACCCGCGGTGTCGCGGTAAAAGCCAAAGTAGCCCTGTTCAAGGGTGGTTTGATTTTCCTCGCGGCCGGTGCCGTACTCGCCCAGGTCATCTACAAGCTTTTTGTTCCGAGTGTTCCGGTGTTTGAGATCATGGGCATATTCAGCCTTCTCGGCCTGCTGGCGAACTCACTGTGCCTCTATCTGCTCTGGCGACATCGGCAGGAGGATGTGAATATGAGCTCGGTGTGGGAGTGTTCGCGCAACGATATCGCCGCAAACATTTCGGTTTTTGTCGCTGCGGGCGCGGTGTGGCTTACCGGTTCGGGCTGGCCGGATATTCTGGTTGCACTGGGTCTCGTCTGGTTGCTGGTAAGTTCTTCGAATCGCGTCATTTCATCAGCCATGAAAGAGCTTCGTACTGCGGCCCGCGAAACTCTACCAATTGCATGTAGCAGAGGTAATGTCCACCAGGATCCTGCATATATCAGACCTGCATTTCGGACCGCCGTTTGTCCCAGCGGTT
>JBBDXV010000320.1:0-2861 GCA_040902165.1 Pseudohongiellaceae bacterium | reverse complement strand
ACTGGTGATCATTTCTGTATAGAGCAAGGCATGTTTGGTTAAAAGGCGCAAAAAATACCTTTCATGGCGGTCAGTCCAGTCCATCATGGGAGCTATGCAAAAGCGGTGCCGAGACATTTTTTCAGAATGGATCTGTCGAAATATTTGCGAAGTTGCGTTGTAACGAAACAAAGTGCCCAAGTCAACCTTGTATCCAATAACAGGCGAGGTTAGTTATAATCCGCCCCTCTCAGACCGTTCGAACCGGATACCCAAAGATGAACAGAATCAGGACCCGAGTGGCACCTTCTCCGACCGGGGATCCCCATGTAGGTACAGCCTATATCGCATTGTTCAATCGTTGCTTTGCTCGCCAGCATAATGGTGATTTCGTCCTGCGAATTGAGGATACGGACAGCGAACGCAGCAGTCCTGAATCTGAATCGAGGATATTAAAATCACTGAATTGGCTTGGGCTCAGCTGGGACGAAGGACCAGATGTCGGGGGTAAATACGGACCCTACCGACAGAGTGAGCGGACGGCGATTTACGCAGAACACACTCAAGCGTTACTGTCTACCAGTTCAGTATTCAGGTGCTTTTGTTCGTCGCAGCGTTTGCAGGAAGTGCGGACTCAACAACAGCTGAAACAGGATACTACCGGCTACGACGGCCATTGCCTCGGTCTTTCTCAGAAAGAGGTCACGACCCGCTTGAACAGAGCGGAACCCTTTGTAATTCGCATGAAGGTTCCGGAGTCTGGTGAATGTGTCTTCAACGACCTCCTGCGTGGTGAAATTCGTATTCCCTGGTCGCAGATTGATATGCAGGTGTTGATCAAATCTGACGGACTGCCTACCTATCATTTTGCCAACGTGGTGGATGACCACCTGATGAAAATAACGCATGTTATAAGGGGAGAAGAATGGATCAATTCAACCCCCAAGCACCTGCTTTTGTATGACTACTTTGGCTGGCAGCCACCGGTTTTCAGTCACATGCCGCTATTGCGAAATCCGGACAAGAGCAAGCTGAGCAAGCGCAAGAATCCAACCAGTATTTTTTATTACAAGGATATGGGCTACCTGCCCGAAGCCTTGCTGAATTATCTGGGAATGATGGGGTGGACCATGCCATCAGGGCAGGAGAAATTTTCACTGGATGAGATGACGGCGAATTTTGACCTTACGCGCGTCTCACTCGGTGGCCCGGTTTTTGATCTGGAAAAACTTGATTGGTTGAACGGCAAGTACTTGCGGGAAGGCATGAATGACACGCAGTTTCTCCAGCGCTACCAGGAATGGCTTGCTGCCGGGAACAAAATCGAACTGACTGTTCCGCTGATACGACAGAGAGTTGAAAAATTTTCTGACGTTATTTCGCTTGCGGGTTTTGTCGCCTGCGGCAGGCTGACGTTGACTACGGACAATTTTGCACACAAATCACTGGACGCAGAAGCGCTGAAGCGAATTCTACAGATTTCTCTATGGCGCCTGGAGAGCCAACAAACCTGGCAACGGGACAGTATAGAATCTGAATTACAAAAATTGTCGTCGGTCCTGAATATCAAGATCAGGGAGTTTCTGTATCCGCTTTTTGTCGCTATTACCGGGAAGGCTGTTTCTATATCAGTGGTCGATGCGATAGCTATCCTCGGGCTCGACGTCAGCCGAATTCGGATAAGGGATGCTATCGAGATACTTGGCGGGATCTCCAAAAATCAGCTTAAATCTTTGGAGAAGGAATACAGTCAGTCAATATGTAAGGCAATGATCGGGTAACATTGACACCCTGCAGTGCTGTGCTTAGAATGCGCGTTCTTTTGGGGCCTTAGCTCAGCTGGGAGAGCGCAACACTGGCAGTGTTGAGGTCACCGGTTCGATCCCGGTAGGCTCCACCATCAAACGTCAAACCTGTTCAGGATTTTGCCGGATAGTCTCTTCTGGTTTGGCCCTTATAGAGCTGCCGCGGACGTCCGATCTTGTACGGGCTGCTCAGCATTTCATGCCAGTGAGAAATCCATCCAGGTGTTCTGCCGGTTGCAAAGATAACGGTGAACATGCTGGTCGGTATGCCAATCGCCTTGAGGATGATTCCGGAATAAAAGTCCACATTCGGATAAAGTTTTCGCTCAACAAAGTAATCATCTTCCAGCGCAATCTTTTCGAGCTTGCGTGCAATCCGGAACAGGGGATCATCGCCCACTCCCAATTCGTCCAGCACCTCATCGCAAATCTGCCGCATGACCTTTGCGCGCGGATCAAAATTCTTGTAAACACGGTGACCAAAACCCATTAGTCGAAATGGATCATCCTTGTCTTTTGCGCGTTTTATGAATTCTTCAATTCTTGATTCGTTGCCGATTTCGTTGAGCATTTTTAGCACCGCCTCGTTCGCGCCACCATGAGCAGGTCCCCAAAGGGCGGCGATACCGGAGGAGATACACGCATACGGGTTGGTACCTGTGGAGCCTGCCAGCCTGACGGTAGAGGTTGAAGCATTCTGTTCGTGGTCGGCATGCAACAGAAAAATAGTATCCATCGCCTTGGCAAGCACCGGGCTGACCCTGGGTTTGTCGCAAGGTGTTCCGAACATCATATGCAGAAAATTCTCTGCAAAGCCCAAATCATTTTGCGGGTACATGACCGGCTGGCCAATCGAGTACTTGTAGCACATCGCCGCAAGGGTAGGCATTTTGGCGATGATACGATGCGCGGCCAGGATGCGGTGATCCTGATTATCATTGTCCAGATCATCGTGATAAAAAGCCGACAAGGCGCCAACAACGCCAACCATGATTGCCATAGGGTGGGAAGAGCGCAGAAATCCACGGAACAACAGGTGAATTTGTTCGTGCACCATTGTGTGATACCTGATGCTTT
>JBBDXV010000319.1:0-2870 GCA_040902165.1 Pseudohongiellaceae bacterium | reverse complement strand
CCCAGCAAGGGGGTTACCAGTATTTACGGCATCATGCCGCTGTCCCATACACAGGATGTTATCGGTCCGCTGGCACGCGAGGTTGCAGACCTGGCCCTGGTGCTGGACGTGGTCAGCGGATTTGACCCGCAGGACCCGGCGACAGAAATTCTGGATGGACAGTCCGCGCCGGGATTCGTTACCGGACTGGATTCCCGGCCGCTCAGCGGCCTGCGTCTTGGCCGCTTCACAGACTACTTTGAACAGCTTGATGCGCCTATGGCCAGGGTGCTGGAGCAGGCGCTTGAGCAACTTCGCAGTGCGGGCGTGGAGATTGTGGATGTCGCGATTCCGGACCTTGCCGGTGTGCTGGGCGGATCAGGTGTAATCGGCCATGAATTCAGGACTGACCTGGATCAGTATCTGACGGAATTCGCCAGCCGTGAAATCACCAGTTTGAACGATGTGGTAAGCCACGGCCTTTACCACAACGCTGTGGCAGGAGCATTGCTCCGCAGTCAATCAGCGGTACCCGATAATGAAAGTTATCAACGGGCACTGCAGCTGCGTCTGGATCTGCGTCAGTCGATTGAAACCATGATGCGCGCCAATGATCTGGATGCGCTGGTTTATCCGCCGATATCACGGCTGCAGGTATACACCGGTGAGAACCAGCCGGGAAACAATTGCAGTCTCAGTGCCAATTCAGGTTTGCCAGCGATCGCTGTTCCGGCGGGTTTTACTCCCGACGGGTTGCCGGTGGGCATGGAGTTGCTGGGATTTTTCCAGGATGACGTGAAGCTGGTATCAATTGCCTATCAATGGGAACGGTTTGTGGTACCGAGACGCGCCCCGACTACTACGCCTCCATTGGTGGATGGACTGGCGCCTGAGCCGGAGTCGATCAGTCTGCAATTCAATGAAGGCGATGTGGTTATCAAGCTTGAAATCCAGACTGATGTGACGCGCAGCCGTATGGTCTATTCCCTGCTTAATGAAAGTACGGATGCCAATGATCTCTATGCCGCTGCCCTGGCGATTGATTCACAGGAACCGGCCGATCCGCTGATTGCGAATCTTGCCGGTCCGGCGCAACAGCAGGCGCAGGGTGAACTCTGGCTGTCACCGCAATTGTTGTCGGCCTGGCAGGAGCATCGCCTTGTTCTGAAGATATTCGGAAACGGAATAGCGGCGGAGGGTATTGCCGTGCCGCTGCGTCAGTTGCAATGACCGCAGGGCTGCACTAACCTTGGTGGCACCTGCCTGTAAAAAATCAAGAAAAGGGGATCCGGACATGATTACCGCATTGCATTCATTTATCTGCACTATCACCTGCACTACCAATTGCAGGTCCATTTGCAACTCCATCAGCACTACAGCCAGGAAGCCAATCTGGATAGTCTTACCCTTATTGCTGGGACTCGCTACCAATGCCGCAGGTCAGGCAGGTGCGGTCGAAGCGGATTTTGAATTCTTCATGAATGAGGTGCAGCCGATTTTCCTGGCCAAGCGCGAGGGAAATGTGCGTTGCATTTATTGTCATGAGCGCAATCCCACTTTTCGCCTGCAACCGCTGGAAGAAGGCGCCATGTTCTGGAACGAAGAACAGTCGCGAATGAATTTCGATGCGGCACGGGCCTGGATACAGCCGGGTCGACCACCGTTGATGAGCCGGCTGCTCACCCATCCGCTTGCGGCAGATGCGGGCGGTGATCCCTTTCACGGTGGCGGCAAGCATTTTGCCAGCCAGAGCGATCCTGAATGGCGCATTCTTGCAGAGTGGGTTGCGGGCGCCAAAACCAGGTCGGCGCCGCGTGACACGGTCGTACGCATCATCCAGACCAATGCGGCGGGGGACAATGCCCATGTCATCGATCCTTATACAAACAACGTAGTCGGAGTCATCTCTGATATTGAAATTCCTCACGGGGTGACGGGGTCACCGGACGGGCGTTATGTGTATATCTCCAACGAACATCTGACCACACTTGATGTGGTGGATTCACGAACGCTGCGCGTGAAACGGCGCATTCCATTGAGTGGCCGGCCTAATAATGTGGCCACCAGCAAGGACGGCAGCAAGGTTTATGTCGGCATCATGCAGGCACCAGGCGCAGTGGATGTCATCGACGTGGTCCACATGCGTAATCTCAAGACCATACCCACGACCGGCGCCATCCACAATGTTTATGTCACCCCTGATGGACGTTATGCAGTGGCAGGTTCGATCCAGACCAGTACCATCAACGTCATTGACACAGGCACGGACGAAATGGCCTGGACCATAGAAATGAGTGCCGGAATCCGGCCGATGATCTTTGACACCAACCCGGATGGTTCGACGAAGACCATTTTTGTTCAGCTCTCGAATTTCCATGGCTTTGCGGCAGTGGATTTTGCTACGCATGAGGAAGTAGCACGCATTGAACATCCGCCGGTGGAAGGAGAGCACGCGCATCTGGACGGATTGCAGGCCGCGCCGGCCCACGGTCTCGGCATTCCGCCGGACGGCCGGACGCTGTGGTCCACCAGCAAGGTATACAGCCATGCTTATATCTACTCACTACCAGATCTGGAAGAGATCGGTCGTGTCTATGTTGGTCAGCATCCCGAGTGGATCACCTTTACTCCCGACGGCAAATTCGCCTATATCGGTGCCGCGGGTGATAACGCTACTTATGTGGTAGACACTGCCGCGCTGACAGTCGTCGCCAAGGTCTCAGTTGGCGAAACGCCGAAGCGGGTTGGCACTGTGTTGATGCAGATTGATTGATTGCTCTGTAATTTGTAGTGCCGGGTTCACGGCTACCCCACAGCATGCAGAAACCGCGACACGCCGTAAACCCATCCCTGGGGGCTCGGTCGCGGCATCCATGCCGCTCACGGTCGCT
>JBBDXV010000318.1:0-20038 GCA_040902165.1 Pseudohongiellaceae bacterium | reverse complement strand
CGCGGGACGCGGAGCGCTTTCATGTCAGTGATGGTGGCGTCGTACTGGTGACGCCAGACATGCTGGGACAAAAGTTGCACTTTGCGTATTGAGACGGGCGAAGGACAAATTGCATCTGCCAGTTTGCAACGAATTCCATCGGGTTCATCCTGACCAGTGGTGTAAACCGTCCTGCAATCGACATGATCACCTGTGAGAAGTGTCAGGGCCTGTTGCGGATTATTGCTAGCATTGAAGGCCAAGCGGTGATCCGGACACTGGTTGCGATTCACGAAACTGGACAACCTTATGGTATGAGCATTGTCAGCGAGTTCACTCACGAACGGCGCGTCGGGTATTTCTCCATGGAGATCGCGCTGCGCCCGGACATTCCCACCTACAGCGGTGGCCTGGGCATATTGGCGGGGGATACCCTGCGTTCCGCCACCGATCTGGAACTGCCCGTGGTGGCGGTGACCCTGGTGAGTCGGGCCGGCTATTTCCGCCAGGAAATCGATGCCCTGGGCAATCAGGTCGAACATCCAAACAACTGGGAGCCAGCCAACTACGCCAAGCCCCTGGATGCCAAGGTGGCCATCAATATTGGCGGCCGGACCGTCTGGGTCGGCGGGTGGCTCTACATCATCGAGGGCCACATGAACGGCCGGCAGCCGGTCATCCTGCTCGATACCTTCCTGCCGGAAAATCATCAGGACGATTTGGAACTGACGCATTACCTGTACGGGGGTGACGCGGAATACCGCCTGAAACAGGAGATCATACTGGGCATCGGAGGCATACGCCTGCTCCATGCGTTGGGTTTCGAGATTCACAAATATCACATGAACGAGGGGCATTCCGCCTTGCTGGGTCTGGAACTCCTGAGTCGCTACTCCCCCGCCGGAGAAGAACTGCAAACGGGAGAATCCCCGTATGACATTTCCCGGGTCAGGGAATTGTGCTGCTTCACCACCCATACCCCGGTGGAAGCCGGTCACGACCGTTTTTCCTATGAGCTGGTGCGCAAACTCATGGCTGATTTCATTCCCGAGGCCGTTCTGAAAAAGCTGGCGGGCGTGGATGTATTCAATCTGACCCGTCTCGCACTTAATCTCAGTGAATATGTCAACGGCGTCGCCAAAAGCCACGCTGACATTTCCCGCCACCTGTTTCCCGGTTACAAGATCCGTGCAGTCACCAACGGCATCCATCCTCATACCTGGGCCTGTGCCGAAATCAAGGCGCTCTTCGACCGACATGTGCCAGGCTGGTGCCACGAGCCGGAGCAGTTAATCAGAGTGGAATGCTGTGTGCCGGATCCAGAATTGATACAGGCCCATCAGGAAGCCAAAAGGAAATTACTGACGATGGTGGAGAAAACTGTCGGCTCGGCCCTGGATCCTGACCTGGCTGTATTGGGATTTGCACGACGCATGACCGCCTATAAACGGCCGGACCTGTTGTTTTCCAACCTGGACATTCTGCGGGAAATCATGGCCAAAACCCCGTTCCAGGTCGTGATGGCGGGAAAAGCCCACCCCCATGACGCGGGCGGCAAACAGTTAATCAAAGATATACATGATATGGCCCGGAAGCTTGCAGGCGTTATTCCGCTGGTTTTTCTGCCTGATTACAACATGCAGACAGCGCTGACCCTGGTGTCAGGCGTGGACTTGTGGCTCAACACGCCACTCAGACCCATGGAAGCCTCGGGCACCAGTGGCATGAAGGCCGCCCTTAATGCCGTGCCCAATCTGAGCGTGCTGGACGGCTGGTGGATCGAAGGCTGTATAGAAGGCATTACCGGCTGGGCGGTGGGAGATCACGAGGCTGTTTCAGCCGAAGGCGATGCCGACTCACTGTACCGAAAGTTGGGGGAGACAGTGCTGCCGTTGTTCTACAACGATCCCGCCGGCTGGCTGGCAGTGATGAAAAACGCAGTCAGCAAGAACGCTTCCATCTTCAACAGCCACCGCATGATGCGCCGCTATGCCACGGAAGCATATATGTCCTGACCGCGTTAGCTTCCCTTTTCGTGATGTTGTTCTAAACTGCATCCCTTCCTTGCATAAGTGCTATGCCACAAAGAACAACTGGAATGCCTAGCCACTGGACAAGTTGCAGCCGCTCTGCAAAGAACAGGAATCCAATCAGCAGCCCAAACACCGGGGTCAAAAAGCTGAAGACGTTCAATTGGTTCAACGGGGAGCGAGCAAGTAGTCCGAACCATATAAATATCATCGCGGATGTTGCCAGCGCGGAGAGAATGAGCAGGGAGCCAGTGAACTGGATTGTCCACCCCACGTCCCAGCGCTCCCCTGCTATTGCTGAGGCGAGCAACAGTAGGCCGCCGCCGATCAAAAGTTGGATCGCCATGGGCCTAGCGATGGATCCTCCAGCTTCCTTTTTTAGCAGAATATTGCCTAAGGCAGTTCCGATAGCCGCCATCAGTACCCAGGTAATTCCCCAGAGATCGCCGTCATTGTTCGCACCGAATCCTGGCCATGACAACAAGGCCACACCAAGAAAACCAATGACAAGCCCGATTATGCCCTTCGCTTTCAGGGTTTCTCCAAGCCAGACGACAGCGATCACTGCGGCAATCAGGGGCTGGGTACTTGCCAGGACTGTTGCCAGTCCCGGTGACAAATGTCCGGCGGCCAGGAACATACCGCCAAAGCCGATTGCCGTATAGAACAATCCGATTAATCCCAGGGATACCAGATTTCGACGATTGGGAAGATAAGGCACGCGATGCTGCGGTAGTACGCACACAAAGACGAGCAGCCCACCCGCAAGAAAGGCACGCAAGGCGGCAAACAGCAAGGGCGGGGCATCCGGCAGGCCAATCACAATGAATGGAAAACAGATAGCCCAAAGTAGCGCAACCACTATCATCCACGCGATATTGGTTGTCATGTGAGCCTCTCCAGAGCCAGAGCCTGTTCGCAGAGCTCGCGTTCCTCGTCTCCCGAAAGGGTGTAAATACCGTAACCCATCGAGGTGTCGCAAGGGCGGCCATTCAATAGCGCGGCCGCTGAACAACCACCTCCCAGTTGCAGTGTAAGCACGCGCCCCGCAGCGCGGATTGGCTCCCGTTCGCGCAGAGCGCGCCAGAGTGAAGCGTGAGCGAGGCCATGGAAGCCGTAACGCCGTAAGCTGTGCTCTCTGCACAGAGTTCGGGGAAGTGGCAGACGCCAAGCCACTTCGGGCATCGACCGGAAAAAGCCTGTATCCGGAATCAAGATCTGGGCGGCATCCGGCCAGCAATCCATCGTCGCCAGCAACCAGCGATGGGCCTTCGGATTATGTAGCGGTGCGAGCGCTGTAAGTTTTTCGAGTGCTTCTGCATCTTCTGCCCGATACCGGCGTTGACCGGTCAACCATTCGCCGCCGTGGACCCAACGATGAGCCACCATTGAGGGTGCCGACAGGCTCCGCAGGACCGGCAGCGGGTCGATCGCCGTTTCGGTTTCGTCAATGTGATACCGCTGAACCGGCTCGATCGTGTCGTTTGCAACCCGGTAACAAGCCAGTCGCACACTGCGGCTGCCGGTATTGATGCTGAGCACCGTGTCTATGGTTGATCTGAGTTGGTACTTTTCGCAGTTCACTGATTCGATTCTCAATTGTTACGCCGATTTTCCGCGCTGTTGTCAATGCGTTCCAGAATGGCCAGCAAATCGAGGGTGTCATTGCTGAAATACACATGGCGCAGTACGTCCCAGTTGTCATGCAAGTGCTGTTGGAGACAGTGGACGATATTCGCCAGCGAAACGACATGCCACCTGGGGTGGAGGAGACTGGAATCTTCGTTGTTATCGGCATCGCCGAAGGCGACCATCCGTATCTTGTGGCCGTTTTGGAAGTCTCCAGCAGCGGATATTCCGTCACATAGAAATAACCATTGATTTGCAAATAGGCCTTGACGAGGACAACAGCGGTATCCATGGTTTATTCCAGACTGATGGGTTTTCCCTTCCCGGGGCAGTTCACGGTCGTACCCAGCGTGCGGATAACAGGATCGGCGAAGATGCGACGGGCGACCGTTGTTGTTAATAGCATGCTGTGTGCCCGGCCCTCGAGTGGAAGGAACCTGTCGTAAAATCTTTCACACCAGTGAAGTATTTTTTGACAGATTCCATGATTATCAACTTTTCCTATTGAAAAACTACCCGCCGGCTTCTATATTGCCTTCCCATGCGCAGCTGTTTTTCCAGAACTCTCTCCCGATTGGTTATTGTTATATTAACCGTGCAGCTTAATGCCAGCGCATTTTCCATGTCTACACCGGTGATGATGGATGCAGAAGAAAAGGCAAATGTGCATGAGGTTCTGGAACACCATTCAATGCCGCGCAACATGCACCTTTCGATGCATCGAACCGGTTCCACTGAACCAACCTCTTCAGATACCGTTTTCCTGGTGAATCAGCCTTCTGATTCCGGCACAGATTGTGACGTGTTTTGCTATGACTGTATCAACCATTGTGTCGTATTCCTGTTCGGATATGATACCTCCCCTCAAACAGTAGTGTCCGGCGTGGCCTGTGGGTTACCCAACGTTCTCCTCCTCCCGGTTCCTGATATTCTATTCCGCCCTCCCATCGCAGGCTGACACGGGATCCCTGCGCCTGCATGATCGGTAAACGCGGCGATTTTGTCGCGACTGTCCATTTTCCCGGACAGTAAATTCTTAACTTGATTCTTGGTCGCACTGACCCCGGCTTCAATCGAAGGCGGCACGAATTATTTCGTGTCGCAGAGATCGTGCGACATTTGTTATGGAGAATTCAGAAATGCCACACCGACCATCAGCAAGGCAGGCTTTCGAAAGAATCATCGGTTCCGGCGGTATATCGCGCCGGCAATTTGTCCACCGCCTGGTCGGCTCCGGCGTAATGCTGGGTCTGTCAGGGGGGGTGCTGACCGCCGAACGGAGCCAGCCAGTGAATAAGAACCAGCAACTGACTGGACGCAAATTTGATCTGGTTATAGAACAGATGCCGGTCAATATCACCGGCCGGCCAGCAATGGCCATTGCCATTAATGGCTCCATTCCCGCACCAACCCTGCACTGGCAGGAAGGGGAAGAGGTTGTCGTGCGTGTGCTCAACCGCTTGAGTGAACCTACATCACTGCACTGGCACGGCATCCTGCTGCCCTATCAAATGGATGGCGTACCGGGCATCAGCTTTTCTGGTATTACACCAGGCGCCACGTTCACGTACCGGTTTCGCGTACAGCAGAGTGGCACCTACTGGTATCACGCCCATTCAGGCTTTCAGGAGATGAGTGGATTGTATGGCGCGATTGTCATTGCACCGCGCAGTAACGGCGAAATACCTACTGAACGGGACTATGTCGTCCAGCTGTCGGAATGGACCGACGAAGATCCCATGGCATTGTTCAGGAAGCTCAAATCAAAAGGGCATTACTACAATTTCAACCAACCCACGCTGCCTGAATTTCTTGCCGATGTACGGAGCCTTGGGTTCGGAGGCGCACGCGAACGGCGGGAAATGTGGAACACCATGCGCATGAAGCCGACGGATTTGGGAGATCTGTCGGCATCGGCATTGACCTTTCTGATGAACGGATTGACTTCGGCGGACAACTATACCGCGCCGTTTCGCGCCGGGGAGCGCGTGCGACTGCGGTTTATCAATGCCGCTGGCAACACGTTTTTTGATTTACGCATCCCCGGTGTGCCGATGACTGTCGTTCAGGCAGACGGCATCAACGTGGAGCCGGTGGAAGTAGATGAGTTCCGCATTGCGCCCGGGGAAACCTACGATGTCATCGTCGAACCACATTCGGGGACGCACGCCATTTTTGCCGAGTCGATGGAGCGCAGCGGATTTGTCTGCGGGTCGCTCACGAGTGAACCAGGCGCACGGGCGGACATACCGGCAACCCGTCCGGCGGAATGGCTCAGCATAACGGACATGATGGGGGCAATGGCGATGGGGGATGCTGCGGCGGGACATAGTGCCCATGTCGCAAATGAGGACCTGGCGGAGAACAATCCCCTGGTGCGGCACGCCAGTTCCGAGTTCGGCGCCAGCACCGACATGCGCGTAGATATGCCCAGAACCAATCTTGATGATCCGGGGATCGGTCTGCGCAACAACGGGAGACGGGTACTGACCCTGGCAGACTTGCGCAGCGCCGCAGCGATTCCGGATGTGCGCGAACCTGCACGGGAAATCGAATTGCATTTGACCGGTAACATGGAACGTTACTCCTGGTCGATTGATGGTTTGGAGTACGGTAAATCCACGCCGGTGCATTTCAGACACGGCGAACGCCTACGAGTGACTCTTCACAATGACACCATGATGACCCACCCCATGCACCTGCACGGGATGTGGAGTGATCTTGAGGATGCGCGCGGCAATCTGTTGGCGCGTCGCCATACGCTGGTGGTGCAGCCGGCGCAAAGACTGAGTTTTCGTGTGACTGCCGACGCGCTGGGCCGCTGGGCGTGGCATTGTCATCTCCTGTTTCATATGGACGCGGGCATGTTCCGCGAAGTGGTGGTGGCATGAACGGCGCGCCTGGTTTGCATCATCTTCGCTGGGTTTCGGAACGCGTATTTTCGCCATTCGGAAACATCGTTCTTGTCGTTGTGTTTCTGTTGTCGCCGGTGGCCGTGCGTGCGCAGGAACACGTTCATGCAGAGACCGGTTCCGAGCAGTCCGAGGGACTGCGCGATCCTCACACCTATTCAGACGGCTACACGCTTACTAGCGGTCCCTATACGCTCAATAGGGAAAGGAGTCTTCATCTGGCGGACGAAATGGTGTTTTGGGGAATGGGATTTGACCGGATGGAACGGGGACTGGGCAGCGATTCTGATCCTACAGTGTTTGCTGCCCATCTGTGGGCGGGGAACAGTTATGAACAGCTGTTGATGAAAATCGAAGGAGAGCTGGAAAGTGGTTCTGTGGAATCCACAACGACAGAGTTTCTATGGTCTCACGCTGTGTCTCCGTTCTGGGATCTGCGCCCAGGCATCCGCCTGGACAGTGGAGAGGCGCCGGATCGCCAGTGGCTGGGCTTGGGAATCCACGGTCTGGCACCGTACTGGTTTACCGTCGATGTCTCGGCTTATCTGGGTGAGCAGGGGCGCAGTACATTCAATCTTGAGGCGACCTATGAAATGCTACTGACCCAACGACTGGTGCTGGAACCACGTGTTGAATTGAATGCTTTTGGGAAGGGGGACAGTGAGCGGCGGACCGGGAGCGGATTTTCCGATGCCGCCGCCGGTGTTCGTCTGCGGTATGAATTCTCCCGCCGGTTTGCGCCGTATGTGGGGGTGGAATGGCGCGGTTATTTCGGTGGAACTGCTGATCTGTTGCCGCCGGGTACGGATGAACATGAGACGCGCTTGATGGCGGGTTTACGTTTCTGGTTCTGATTTTTGGCGAGTACACAGGCGCGTCGAGAATTAAATGCAAAGCTTGACCTGTGTCCTGCACACAACTTTAGGATGAACGGCGTGGGTCAAAACGCAGAAGTCTCGGCCAAACTCGCCCGGAAAATGATCCGCGTCAAATTGATCATCGTCAAGCGGAGTAAGGTCATGGGGTCACAAATGAAAGGGCAGGTTCATGCGGGTTAGCGAGTTGGCAGGAATTCTTGACGTAACTCCCGACACGGTCAGGTATTACACAAGAGTGGGTATCCTGCGGCCGCAGAGGAACAAAAGGAACGGCTACAAGGAATACACGTCCAGGGATTTGAGTCGATTGCGATTCGTCATCAGCGCCCGGCACCTGGGGTTTTCTGTTGGCGACATAGAACAGATCGTGTCGGTAGCAGACAAAGGTCGGACACCCTGCCCCCTGGTGCGTCGTCTCATTGAGCAACGCCTGCATGAGACACAGCGGCAGTTTGCAGACACTGGTGCGTTACGTAAGCGGATGACTGCGTCGATCAAACAATGGCGCAATTTGCCGGACAAGGAGCCGAACGGCAGTTCAATTTGCTATCTGATTGAGGGTTTCAACTCCAGTACGTAGTCAATTGTCAATCAAGGTATGTTGGTTTCAGGTGGAGTTCGTCACTGTAACCGCCCATAACTTAAGAGGTTAATACGAAATGGACCTGCAGGCACAAACTCATCAACCGTTTTCGGATGCCTGGGCTGCTCGGCCGGGACCGACTGTCGGCAAAAACACTGTTGCAACGCTGATTGTGCCGGGCATGGGCAGTGATCACTGTGCGGGATTGATTACCACTTCTTTGCAACGTCTGGAGGGTGTTGTCTCCATCAGGACCAACATCGCCAATCATCACGTAGAAGTCACATATGATGGTGCCAGGTTGCAGCCGGAAATGCTGAAACAAGCCGTGGAAAAAGCCGGTTACGAAGTGGCAGCCCAAGAATCCCCGGATTCAGTACCAGCTGACGCCGAGGATGTCGAACAACGGTATCTGAAACGAGCCCTGCGCAATTTTGTATTCGCTGCCGTGCCCACTTCCGTGATTATGGTGTTGATGGCGCTGCATATGTTCTGGCAGCCATTACCGGCTTACCTGCTGGTCGTTGCCATACTGGCGTTTCCCGTGGTGTTTCTGCGAGGTGGCGCCGCCACCCACCGCTCCGCCTGGAAGTCCCTGACCAACCGTACTGCCAACATGGATGTGCTGATTTCCCTGGGCAGTCTGCCGCCCTATCTGATCGGCCTGGTGGGGTTTGTCTATCCGATGACTTCATTTATCGAAATGGCCTCCACCATCATGACGTTCCACATGCTGGGCCGCTACCTTGAAACCCGCGCCAAGGGGCGGGCATCCCAGGCCATCAAACGCCTGCTGAAGCTGGGCGCAAAAACCGCCGCTGTATTGCGGGATGGCAGGGAAGTGGAGATTCCAGTGATGGAATTGCAGGTGGGCGACGTGATGGTGGTACGCCCCGGCGGCAAGGTCCCCACGGATGGTGAAATCGTGGAGGGGGTCAGCCACCTGGATGAATCCATTGCCACCGGCGAATCGGTGCCGGTGGAAAAACAACCTGGTGACACAGTGATAGGGGCCACCATTAACAAGGAAGGATTGTTACGGGTGAAGGCTACCCGGGTGGGGGCCGACACCTTCCTGTCCCAGGTCATTCGACTTGTCGAACAGGCACAGGGTTCAAAAGTTCCCATTCAGGAATTCGCCGATCGGCTGACGGCGAAATTCGTGCCCGCGGTCATCTTTGTCTCTCTCGCCTCCGCAGTGATGTGGCTGCTGTTCGCTGATTCCCTGCGTCCGGTTCTGGAATGGGGGGACACATTTCTGCCCTGGGTGGATGCTTCGTTGACACCACCGATGGCAGCCATACTTGCCGCCGTGGCGGTGCTCGTGATCGCCTGCCCCTGCGCCCTCGGACTTGCTACCCCTACAGCAATCATGGTGGGCGCCGGGCTGGGAGCGGAGCGCGGCATCCTGATCCGTTCCGGCGAAGCGATTCAGACTTTGAAAGATATCAGGATGGTGGTGCTGGACAAGACCGGCACCATCACCAGGGGACAGCCAGCGCTTACCGACGTGAAGGCCGTGGGCGGTTTTTCCGAAGCGGAGGTCCTGCTGGCGGCGGCCTCCGTGGAAGCGGGCTCCGAGCATCCGCTCGGACAAGCCATCGTCAGTGGCGCCCGCGACAGAGGTTTACAGGTTCCCAAGGTGGAACGATTCAAATCGATTACGGCAAGAGGCGTGGAAGGAGTGGTCAACAACCGTATTGTCCATGTTGGCAGTCGGCGCCTGCTGGGCGAAATGAATATTGACCTGGGTGAACTGGATGCGCCGCTGACGAAACTGGAAACCGAGGGCAAGACCGCCATGCTGGTAGCAATAGACAATCGCGCGGCCGGGCTGGTGGCGGTCGCCGACACCATCAAAGAAGATTCCAGGGCCGCCATTGCCGCCCTGCACGACATGGGGATCCACGTTGCCATGGTCACCGGTGACAACGAGCGCACCGCCAATTACGTTGCTGCCCAGGTGGGCATCGACAGAGTTCTCGCCAGCGTGCTGCCGGAAGGCAAGGTGGACACCATCCGCGCATTACAGTCTGAATATGGCCAGAAAGTGGCCATGGTGGGAGATGGTATCAACGATGCCCCCGCCCTGAAACAGGCCAATGTGGGGATCGCCATCGGCGCGGGCGCCGATGTGGCTATCGAGGCGGCGGATGTGACGCTTGTAAAAGGTGAACTGACCAAGTTCGTGGAAGCCATTCGCCTGTCCCGCGCCACTTTCCGCAAGATCGTTGAAAACCTGTTCTGGGCCTGGTTTTACAACCTGGCTGCCATTCCCATAGCGGCGTTGGGCTTACTTCATCCCATGGTGGGTGTAGTGGCCATGACCACCAGCTCGCTCAGCGTGATCGGCAATTCACTATTACTCAAACGCACCAAACTGGAGGTGAAATCATGAAACTTGACGCAAGTAAATTTGGGCTGGCCTCGGCGGCAACCGTGGCCGTGCTATGGATCATTTGTTCCCTACTCGTACTGCTAATACCCGACATGGCTATGAACGCCAGCGGCTACATGACACATGCGGACTTTTCCAGCATGCAATGGCGCATGGGCTTTGGCGGCGTGTTGGCCGGGCTGGCGCTCTGGTCGGTGATCGCCGGTTTGTCTGGCTGGTTGCTGGCCTCCATTTACAACCGCCTGTTATAGAACAGCGTATCAGGAGCAAAGTCATGGCGAAGTCATCATTCTGGATGACCGACAAAGGGTTCATCGCATTGTTGTTCATCGGCGCGGTCACCTATTTCCTGTTCATGGAGCACCGCCAGCATGTCTACCAGTGGCTGCCGTATGTGATCATCGGTCTCTGTCCTCTTATGCATATTTTCATGCATCGAAATCACGGAAGTCACAGTGAGCCGGGCGAGAATCACAAGCATTCCGGCACCGGGACGTAATCTATGGAACACGAATCCGCTTATGGGCTATGGACCCTGGTGATACTGAACTCGGTAATTTTTATTTTCTTTGCCTTCAGCTTTACCAAACCGAAAACCAGGAGTGACTGGCGCAGCCTGAGTGCATTTTCGGCCTTTATCGTAGCGCTGTTTACCGAGATGTACGGGTTTCCCCTGACGATTTATTTGCTATCCGGCTGGCTCACCGAAAGATATCCAGGAGTGGATTTTCTGGCGCATGAGAGTGGTCACCTGCTGCATACTTTGCTGGGCCTGGAGGGCAATCCACACTTCGATCTCTTGCACTGGGCCAGCAACATCATCATCGTCCTGGGGTTCTTCCTGCTGGCCTCAGCCTGGAATGTGCTGTACCAGGCACAGCAGGCCGGTACGCTTGCTACCTCGGGCTGGTATGCCCGCTGCCGTCATCCTCAGTATCTGGCATTCATAATGATCATGTTCGGGTTTTTGCTGCAGTGGCCGACCCTGCCCACGCTGGTCATGTTTCCGATACTGGTCGTTGTTTACCTGCGTCTGGCGAAACGGGAGGAACGGCTGGCGCTGGAGGAATTCGGCGAAATCTACCACCAATACAGGCAGACAACACCGGCGTGGATTCCGAGATTTGGGGTTCTACCGGCAAGGAGGGCAAGCCATGGGTCATAAACGTAAGGAACATCGCCTTGGAGTCTGCGAGGAAAACCTCGTAACACGGCATTTGAAGTTGAAACCTGCCGATCCGCAAACGGTTGCAGAACTGGTTGCGGAAATAGATCAGTTGTTCGGCATGGATGAAGTGAGTTTTGACGAACAGTCCCATATGCTTGAGTTTGCGTATGATGCGACGCGCCTCTCCATAGAACGGATAGAAGAAATCCTGAGCCGGCACGGCGTGGAAATCAACCAGGGCTGGTGGAACCGATTCAAGGAAGACTATTACCGGTTTAACGATGACAATATCAAGGAAAATGCAAATCATGAACCGTGGAGCTGCCACAAGCAATTCCTGGATAAATAATAGACGGGGAAATTCCCGGGAGGCAGTTATGAAACAGTTTATCGCAAGTGTAATTTTGTTCAGCATCGTGGCTTATCCGGCATTCGCTGCGGAAAACCATCAGCATCAAGATGATGCGGAGGCGGACAGCAATGGCCAGGCGGGCATGATGGCGGGTGGCGCTGCAATGCAGGAGATGCATGAGCACATGCAGACAATGATGGCGCAGATGCAGCAGTCGTCGGATCCGGAACAACGGGAAACGCTGATGCAGCAGCATATGCAGGCCATGCGCAGCATGATGGAGATGATGGGTGGAATGATAAAAGGGAACGGCATGCAATCCGGACAGGCGGAGGACCTGTCTGTTCCGATGGAGCAGCGCATGCAGCAGATGCAGGAGCGCATGACCATGATGCAGCAGAGGATGGAGATGATGGGCATGATGATGAACCAGATGCTGGAACATCTGGATCAACAGAATAAAGACGCAAACCAGGATGCTGCAGTCAATTGATACTTTTTTCCTGCCGTAATCGTAATCCAGGTTTGGTCAGGGGATAAGCAGAGTGAAGCATATTCATACCGGTCTTATGACCGTGGTAGAAGTCGGCATCAATACCCATCAGGAACCCCTGGTATACATGCACAAGGATTGCCATGTTTGCGTGGCGGAAGGATTCACTGCGGCGTCCCGGGTACAGGTTACCCAGGAGGACCGTTCATTGATAGCGACCCTGAACGTGGTGGGGAACGGGTTTCTCGCGCCCGGGCAGATTGGCCTGTCAGACATCGCCAAGCATCAGCTTGGCGTGCAGGCCGGCGACAAGGTCAAGGTCACCCATGCACCGGTGGTGAACTCCCTGGCAGCCGTTCGCAAGAAGGTTCACGGGAATACTCTCAGCGAATTCGAAATGGGGGAAATCCTCAAGGACATCAGTCAGCATCGGTATCGGGATATTGAGATATCCAGTTTTCTAAGCGTCTGTGCGGGCGGCCGTCTGAATCCGGATGAAATAATTGGTCTGACCCGGGCGATGGTGGCATGTGGGAAGACGCTGGATTGGCCGGGTTGTCCGCGGATCTTCGACAAACATTGTATCGGTGGCGTACCCGGGAACCGTACTACGCCGCTGGTGGTTTCTATTGTCAGTGCTGCGGGCCACATGATTCCCAAAACCTCCTCACGCGCAATCACCTCTCCGGCGGGGACGGCGGACACCATGGAAGCACTCATGAATGTGGAACTGACGCTGGGCGAGATGCGGCGCGTGGTGACGGACACCGGCGGATGTCTGGTATGGGGAGGAGCGGTGAATCTGAGCCCGGCGGATGATTTGTTGATTCTGATTGAGCGTGCGTTGGATCTGGATGGAGACGGACAACTCATCGCTTCCGTACTTTCAAAGAAAATTGCCGCCGGTTCCACCCATGTAGTGATTGATATTCCAGTCGGGGAAACCGCCAAAGTACGCACGCTCTCGGCGGCAAACTATCTGGCCGCCATGTTCGCTGACGTGGGTGAAGCGTGCGGAATCCATGTGCGCTGCGTCATCACGGATGGCAGTCGCCCTGTGGGTACGGGTATCGGCCCGGTACAGGAAGCCCATGACTTGCTGGGTGTATTGCGCTGTGACCCGCAGGCTCCAGCAGATCTGCGGCAACGTGCATTGGCGCTGGCGGCTAATGTGCTTGATATGGCGGAAAATCAGGGGATGTCCGAAGCCATGGCCAAGGCCACCTATATCCTGGAAAGCGGGGCGGCCTGGGAACAGTTTCAGCGTATCGCTGTAGCCCAGGGCGGTCTGAAAGCTCTGTCTCAGGCCCGGTTTTCGGCAACTGAACGTGCCACCAGAAGAGGCAGATTGCAAAGTATCGACAACAGAAAACTGGCGCGTCTGGCCAAGCTTGCCGGTGCGCCTCGCCAGCCCGTCGCCGGATTGCGACTGCATTGTAACGTGGGGGACACGCTGGACCGCGACGACGAGATCTTTACCCTCTACAGCAACAGCGAAGGAGAGGGAGACTACGCGATGGAATACTATCGGCAGAACCGGGACATGTTTATTTTTGAATAAGCGTATGAACAAAAGCAACCAGGCAATCCCGATTGTCTTTTCGTTGCAGCCGCATCCGCTGTTGAGTGGTCTGGTCAGCGGGCTTTCGGCGCAGACGGGCGGTTTCGAGACGCGCTATTTCCCGGACGGCGAGTCCTATCTGCGAATAGAGACACAGGTCGAGCAACGGCAGTGCATCATTCTGGCCAATCTGGCGCATCCCAATGAGAAGTTTCTGCCTCTGGCATTCATGGCATCGACATTGAAGGAACTCGGCGCGGAGTCCGTGGGTCTTGTAGCGCCTTACCTTAGTTATATGCGACAGGATCGTCGCTTTGAAGCCGGCGAAGCCGTGACTTCAAGAATATTTGCCACCCTGCTGTCACAACAGATTGACTGGTTTGTCACCGTGGATCCCCATCTGCACCGCGTTCACTCTCTGCAGGAAATTTATACCGTCCCCTCCACGGTGGTGGAGGGGGCTCCGATAATCGGAAAATGGCTGCGATCTTTGCACGATGTGTTCCTGGTCGGACCGGACAGTGAAAGCGAGCAATGGGTGTCACAGATTTCAGCGCAAAGCGGTCACCCTTTCGTGATAGGTGAAAAGCGTCGTCATGGTGATCGGGATGTCACCATAGTATTGCCGGATTTGTCGGATTTTACCGGCCTGACAGCCGTCATTATCGATGATGTGATTTCCAGTGGTCACACCATCCTGCAGTGCCTCAAGAGCCTGAATGCTTCCGGAGTGGTTTCAGTATCGTGCGTGTGTATTCACGGCTTGTTTGCCGACGGTGCGGAGGCAATGCTTGCCAGCGCCGGCCTCAAGGAGTTGATATCAACCAATACCATCCCCCACCAATCCAATCGACTGGACGTTGCAGAGGCATTGCTGCCACCGATACAAAAACATCTATCCGGGGTGACCTTGCATGCCCGTGGACAATCGGCAATCAAAGTCAATAAAAAGGAACAGCCATGAAAATCAGTTTCCTGGGAGGGTCCGGCACGGTAACGGGTTCGAAGTATCTGGTGGAATCCGGATCGACACGCCTGCTGGTCGATTGCGGACTGTTTCAGGGATACAAGGGCTTGCGGGAAAGAAACTGGGGCAAGCCGCCTTTTGATACAGCCGGGCTGGATGCGGTGGTATTGACCCACGCCCACCTGGATCATTCCGGATATTTGCCGGTACTGTACCGACACGGATACCGGCGGCCCGTATATACACACCGAGCCAGCTCGGAACTATGCGCCATTTTGCTTCCCGACAGCGGTCACATCCAGGAAGAGGATGCCCGCTACTACGCCAGACATGGAATCAGCCGTCATGCTTCTCCCCAACCGCTTTACACGCAGAAAGAGGCGGAGGACTGCCTGGCAAACTTTGTTCCGCTGGGCTTTGAGGAAGCAGTCGATGTTGGAGATATCCGGCTGCATCTGCAGAGTGCGGGACATATCCTGGGTGCAGGCAGCGTGGTGCTGAAGGCAGAAGGAAAGACGGTGATTTTTTCCGGAGATGTGGGCAGGCCTGATGATATTTTCATGCAGGCACCGAAGCTGCTGCCGCCCATGGATCTGTTGGTGCTGGAATCCACCTATGGCAACCGTCTCCACGAAGACACGGACCCGTCTGAGCAGTTGGCGGGCGTCGTAAACGAAACCGTACGCAAAGGCGGCGTGATACTGATTCCGAGTTTCGCTGTCGGGCGGGCGCAGACCCTGATGTTCATTATCTCTCGGCTGATTGCCGAGGGCAGGATACCCGCGCTACCCGTCTATCTCGACAGCCCGATGGCGATCGACGTTTCCGGAATTTATTGCCGCTATGCGGACTTGCACCGCCTCGACGCCGACCAATGTCACGCCATGTGCGATGTAGTTACCTATACCAGAACGGTGGAGGAATCGAAAATGCTGGCAGGGCAAAATTTTCCCCACATCATTATCGCCGGTAGTGGAATGGCGACAGGGGGGAGAATACTGCATCACATGAAGCGATTATTGGGAGATTACAAAACTACGGTATTGTTCACCGGGTATCAGGCCGGAGGCACCCGAGGCGCTAAAATGCTGCAAGGCAGCGGCGCGGTAAAAATACACGGGCAATGGATTCCCAATCGTGCAAGAACGATTGTGCTGGATGGTCTGTCCGGACACGGCGACTACAAGAATATGGGGGACTGGCTGGTGCGCTCGAAGCTGCCGGAGGACACTTCAATACAACTGGTACATGGTGATCCGGATGCGCTTGAAGGCATGCGGGACCACCTGGGCAGGCTGGAGTTTCGCCAGGTTGCAATCGCCGAGCACAATCAGATTCTGGTGATTTAGCTTTAAGATGATGCGGAGACGGACAGCAATGGCCATGCGCAGCATGATGGAGATGTCCATAAATTTCGGGATTGGTCAGGGAATAGACAAGGCGAATTCCGCTAAGCGGATCGCGTGATCGTCGTCGATTGATGGTTCATATCGGAATTCAAGGGGAAGTTCCTGTGTATCCCAACGCGGAGGAAGATTTACATCGTCTGCAACATGCGTACCAGTTGCAGGTTTGCCAGCAGGTACAGAATATACTTGCCGCTTTCAGCATTGCGTCGCAGGTCGTCTATCTATTGGAACCGGGGCGGTTCCGGGTTCCAAGGGACAGCATTGAGAGCGCTCTCAAAGAGGGAAGCACCGGCAAACGTTTTAATTTACTTCAATGTGATGAAGTGTGATTTATGCAATACGATAACTCTCAGGAAGGCTATGGGGTTTCTGTAGCTACGGACAACCGTCAATCGGTGAACCGTGAGATCCGGATTGCTCTCTGTATGCTGAGAATATTGTTCCATCGATTGCCCTCAAAGATTGCAATTCGCCTCTGGGAGGGTACGGAAATGTGTTCTGACGCTGATGTTCCGGAGACGATTCTGTCTTTCAATTGTCCGCAGGCTTTTGGTTGGTCGATGTTGTCACGCAATCCTTTGGTGTTTGCAGAAAGTTACTTCCGTGGTGCACTGGACATCGATGGGAATATCTACCTGGCGCTGCAAATTCGCAATTACCTGACCGGTTTGAAATTGTCGCTGATGGAGAAGGCGGTTCTGGCGGCGGGGGCGGTCTATTTTCTGTTGAGACGAAGCCGATCCGGGCAGAGTCCGGTTAATGGCTGGCCAGGGATTCCGCGGCAGCTGCTGGCGTTTCGTTCCAGCAGAGAATTCAATAGCAACGCCGTCGCGTTCCACTATGACGTATCGAACGACTTTTATCGTTTGTGGCTGGGTTGGCAAATGGTGTATTCGTGTGCGTATTTTACCAGTCGTGAACAGACGTTGGAGCAGGCTCAGGCTAACAAGCTTGACCTGATTTGCCGGAAATTACGTCTTGGTGATGGCGAAACGCTTTTGGATATTGGCTGCGGCTGGGGAACGCTGATCTGCTGGGCTGCAGAAAAATACGGAGTGCGTGCGCATGGCATTACCTTGAGCAGTCAGCAATTGAACTATGCCCAAGAACAGATCCGACGGCGTGGACTGGAAGACAGGGTCACAGTTGAGTTACGGGACTACCGCGATCTCCCTGGTGAAAACTGTTACAACAAGATCGTCAGCGTGGGTATGATCGAGCACGTCGGACTCGGCAATCTCCCCACTTATTTTGCTATTGCAGGTCGACAACTCCGTGCCGGTGGATTGTTTCTTAATCACGGGATCACTATGCGAAAAGGCGGGTGGAGAAAAAGTCTCGGGACGATGTTTATCAATAAATACGTGTTTCCGGACGGGCAGCTGGAAACAGTAAGCACCATTGAAGGTGTTATGGAGGGTTCGGGTTTTGAAATCCACGATGTGGAGGGATTGCGCTGGCATTATGCAATGACGCTACGTGAGTGGGTGAAACGGCTGGAAGCAAACCATGACAGCGCGATTGACTGTGTAGACGAAGCAACCTATCGGACCTGGCGACTCTATATGGCGGGTTGTGCTGAACAATTCGAAGCCGGGGGCATTGGCATTTATCAGGTGTTGGTGTCTAAACAGGAACAAGGTTTATATCCGGTGCCGCTGACTCGAGAGGATATCTACCTGCCATTGCAGTAATTGCAATTACAGAATCTACGCAGTTTCTGAATGACGGAGAAAAATTTGTCTCGGAGTAACGCCCGACTGATGGTAGGTTGCGGCTTACCCAACCGGCCGTATTGCCAGATTCAAATCTGGGCAGTTATTCGTCCGCACTCGTTAAACTTCAACTGTTTTTCAATGCCTGATGGCGCACTCGTTGTAAGTCGCGGTAACTGCCCAATTCAGCCTGATCCCGATTGTTTCAAGATCCGTAGTGACAAGATCGATTTCCTCGGCCATTGAATTAAGCCGAGAGAGTCAAACTTGTGCTTCGGTTGCAAATGGATGTCCGGTTGGGCCTCTCCACAGCGCATTGCTACATCTACCATTTTTGTTGTTCAGATTGTTTGACCATGCCTGAATTATACGGATTCAACCTTGTAAGACGCACTGTTCACGTCGCATGGTATAGAAAAACAGTAGATTTCCTGGGCGATTCCGGCTGATGAAACAGCGTCGCACTGGTTGCAGTTCACGAAACTGGACAACCTTATAATTCGAAGCTACCTTTAATCCTTCATACTCCCAAGCGAAGTCACCGTTAGTCTGCAATGGGTGTTCTAACAGGCCGTTTGGTTTTTTGTTAATAGCAAAGACTGACAACAGGGAATAAAATCACCTCCCTGCCGGTCGCAGAAGTGGAGCATAAAGCCGGTTGATTCAGGGAACCCATCCCCCCAGGAATTACATGAAAGACGTCGTTGAGATCGAGGCCGAGGTACAAAAGTACTACGGCCAGAAGTTGCAAAGCAGTGCCGACCTGAAAACCAATGCCTGTTGTACCGCCATTGAATTGCCGCGCCAGATCAAATGCGCGCTTGGCATGATACATGACGAGGTCCTCACCCGTTATTACGGCTGCGGGCTCACAATACCCACTCACATCAAAGGCCTGAAAGTACTGGACCTGGGTTGCGGGGCCGGGCGCGACTGCTACCTGTTGTCCCAGTTGGTTGGCGAGGAAGGCACAGTGCTGGGTATTGACATGACTGGCGAGCAGTTGGCCGTGGCCAATCGCCATCGCGACTGGCATCAGCAGAAATTCGGTTATCGCCAATCCAATGTGAATTTCGTCAAGGGCAATATCCAGGATCTCAAGGCGGCAGGAATTGGCTCCGGCGAATTTGATCTGATCGTGTCGAATTGCGTCGTGAATCTCGCCGCCGACAAGCGTGCAGTATTGAGTGAGGCCTTCCGCGTGCTGAAGGAAGGTGGCGAACTCTATTTCTCTGATGTGTATTGCGATCGCCGCATTCCGGAAACGCTGGTGAATGATCCGGAACTCTACGGAGAATGCCTCAGTGGTGCGCTGTACTGGAATGATTTTCTCAACCTGGCCAAGCAAGCGGGCTTTGCTGATCCGCGTATCGTTGAGTCACGTCGCATCAGTATCGATAACCGTTCATTGCAACAGAAGGTCGATGGTTTCCGGTTTTATTCGGTCACCCACAGGCTGTTCAAATTGCCGCGACTGGAACCGGCCTGCGAAGACTATGGCCAGGCGGTCAAATATCTCGGTGGTATGGACGAGCAACCGCAGCGGTTTCGGCTGGATGATCATCACCTGTTTGAAAAGGGCAGGGTGGTGACAGTTTGTGGCAATAGCTGGATGATGCTGGCAGATACGCGTTATCGGGAATTGTTTGAGTTCTATGGCGATTTCTCGACTCACTATGGCATTTTCCCCGGCTGTGGTACCGAAATTCCTTACCTGGAGAATCCTCGGGATGAGACTGGCGCCACTTCCGGAGCGGGGTGCTGCTGAACCATGGGTGCAGAAAAGATAATCCTGCGCGAATTACCGGCGGCCAAGTTTGTTGATCCGGATATCACCGCCAAAGGTGAAACCCGTGCCTGGGTAGAACCGGTCCGGCTGGAAACCCTGTGGATCAATACCGGCAGCCTGTGCAATCTCACCTGTGAGAACTGCTATATCGAATCCAGTCCGACCAATGACCGGC
>JBBDXV010000317.1:0-20071 GCA_040902165.1 Pseudohongiellaceae bacterium | reverse complement strand
CCAGTACCCGGTTAGCCCCTTTGGGTTGCAGTTCGATGCGGTCCCACATCTCATGTGCCACACCGAACATATCCTGATAGTTGTAGTATGGCCCGCCGTACAGTTGTCCGCTGGGCGATGGTGCGCCGGGGATTGTAGTCGGCAAACTAACCAGATTATTGTCGTAATAGCCAACTTCGATACGCCGACGGAGCTCGTCAATCAAGGTAACTCCTTCTGTCACTCGAGCCGTTATCGCATAATCCCGCAACATCGGCATGGAGATGCTCGCCAGTACTCCGATGATCGCCGTCACCATCATTAACTCTATCAGGGTGAAGCCGCGGCAGCCGAATTTGTGATTGCTGGTTTTCGTCATTGTTATTATTCCAGCATCGGCACAGGGTTGCTGCGGCTGACATAAATATTGTTATAGCCCAGCAATTGCGGTTGCGGGTGGCGAACGATGATGTCGTTGCCTTCGCGTACGACAATATTCGGCGAACCAGGATCGACACAACGAAGGGATTCATCCGGCACCTGGTTATTCTGCAATACTGCTGCAATTTCCCAGAACACCAACATGCAATTGGCCATTCGGGATTCCTGCAGTTCTTGCGCCTGCACTTCGGCCACTGACATGACAGAAGGAGGACCCATGGTCAGAAATAATCGAACTCCGATGAAAATGGCGCCCAGGGTGGCAACTCCGCCCTGCATGACCGCCCATTTCTTGTCCTTTTCCCTTGACTTTGCGTTACGTGTTTCGGCTTCTTCCTGACGATGTCGTTCATTATTGACGATCATCTGTTGCAGACGATCCGACTTGCTGACATGGTCTTCGACGAATTTTTCGTTGGCGGCGTTTTCGGCGCAGCGCTCGCACATGACACCGCGGGCGGTGTATTCGGCACAGATTCCGCACAGGGGAACGTCGCACTTGGCACAATTGGCGAAGGCGTCTACGGCGGCGTGATTTTTACACTTTTGTGGCACAGGTTCGGTGTAGGCAATGGCGATTTCAGGTTTTCAGTGAAACTCAGACCGTGTTCGGCATATCTTTATTCGATTCATCAACGCAAAGCCTGGAGCCCTTCGGGATCCGGGCGAAAAATGAGATAACGGATATCGGAATCCAGGCTACTCCACCAGTGTGGCACGTTCCCGGGTATGACAATGACATCCCCGGCAACTATTTTGCGACTTACACCGCCAGCTATGGCGCTGCCAGCGAAGTTGGGCCGACCGGTGTTAGGGCTGTCACCGCGACTGCGTTCCCCGGTAATCGTACCTCCGGTGACGAGTGTGCCTGACCCTTCCAGCATGTAATAAATCTCGGTAACACTGGTTTCATGTCGAATGGCGTCTCCGGCCAGGGAGCGGGGACGAAAAACGCCATAGATACCGGTTTTGTAGCCACCTACCTCTACTACCCTTATGGGACGGTCACTGATGGCGTCCGCAGGCAGGGCGTCGATAAAAGCCTTGATATCGGCGGCGTTAATATCTACGGCGGGCAGCGGAGATTGGGCGAACACCGGGGCGTTAATCAGGATAGCCAGCAACAGGGTCGCTATTATTTTCATACTGCTTGGTCCTTGGAAGTGACTGAAATTCCGGTATGTACTATTTGCATTAATTGCTACATTGAACAACGAATGCATATATGAAGAAATTCCGGGCAAACAGACTAAGGCTAACTTTATAATTAGGCAATGACTATCGAACTTCTGACCGGGTTGACGGTGTTTTCCTTCGTATCGTCCATTACCCCCGGACCCAATAACCTGATGCTTATGACATCGGGCGCGAATTTTGGATTTCGACGCACCCTACCCCATATGCTCGGTGTAGGTTTCGGATTTGTATTGATGACTTTGATTGTAGGAGCCGGTCTCGCCAGGGTTTTTGACAGCTACCCGGTCAGTTATCTGATCCTGAAAATAGTCAGTGTCATCTACCTGTTGTTTCTTGCCTGGAAGATTGCCACGGCCGCACCACATCGTCACGGTCGACTGGCAGTTGCCCAGGGCAATCCCATTACCTTTGTACAGGCGGCGCTGTTCCAGTGGGTCAACCCTAAGGCCTGGGCGATGGCTTTGACAGCAATGAGCGTTTACAACCCGTCTCGCAGCCTGGAAGGCGTGGGACTCGTGGCGCTGGTTTTCGGATTGATTAATCTTCCCTGTGTCAGCACCTGGACTGTTCTGGGGCAGCAGATCCGGCGGTGGTTGCATAACAATCTGCGGCTTCGCTTGTTCAACTGGACGATGGCAGTCCTGCTGGTGCTCTCCCTTTTACCCGTCCTATGGTTGTAATGTGCGCACTTCCACTTTTCTGAAGCGAATTGTTCCGCGCCCCCACTGCAGTGCGACCGGACCGCTGGTGAACTGCGAATCCTGAATGTCCACGGTAGTCTGACCATTTAACACTACCAACAACTGAGGTCCCTGCAGGGTGATCTCATAGGTGTTCCATTTGCCGCCTGCCATCGGTCGTGGCTCGGAAACAGGACCTATGTGCACGATACCGCCGGTACCGTAGACGGGATCTGGTCGCTGGTCAAAGATGTTAGCCTCATAACAATTGCGGTCATTGATATTGGTCGGTTCCTGGCAGCGCAAGAATATCCCGCTGTTGGCATCATCGGTAGCCCAGAACTCAACCCGCAGGGTGAAATCACCGTAATTTTCCCGCGTGACCAGAAATGACGCAGCGCTGCCCGCGGTAGCCTGGATGGCGCCATCGACAGCAGACCAGTTGGCATCGCCCAGCTTGTCAAAGTTTTCGATACCGTTAGTGCCGTCGATGAGTGTAATCCAGTCAGCCTCGGCAGCCTGTGATATCTGTGATAGCAGCGCTGTGGCAATAAAACCAATAGCGGAAATCAAGCCTGTTACTTTTCTCATGGACGCACTCCTGTGATTATTTTGTCTTCGGGGGAGATCTGAACATTCCGGGTTTCAAATGCCTCCGAGCGGGTTGAAAATCTAGTTAATCAGCTCACGTATGCGCCTGGGCTCCGGTAAGCTGGCAGCGACAATCTCAGGATGGTCACCGGCGGTAAAAATCTCCACTGTGCCAACATCGAACATACGGTTGATAAGCGATTGTTTCACTTTTACTGATCGTACACTGGCCAATGCAATTTCGGAATGCTCCTTGTTAAGGATGCCTTTCTCAAACAGCACTTCGCTATCGGTAATGGTGAATTTTGTGGTGCGAGATACGAGGTACCAGTAAAGCAATATGAATAAACCAAGTCCGGCAATCGGAATCAGCAGGATACAGCCGATGAACCCCAGAGGGTTGCCTTTGAACATCAGTGGACTTTGTGAATAGTTAGCCATATTTTCGCTTTTTATCGCCTTGGCACCGATATCCGGATCGGGATTGGAGTTTTAAGCCAGACGGTTGGTCGGCAAAGAAAGCTGAAGTACTCTTCGCGGACAGCAAATTAAGCATCAACGCCTTGAGAAGTGCAATCGCATACCAGAGACTGCCACAAATATGGCTAAATTTCGCCGAACAGCACGTTTCCCGAGCATTGATTCTTTGCCTGGCCACAGTATGGCAGGTGAATGGGCTTACCCGGGGATTGAAATCAGTTTTCTGGACGTTGTGAAGATGCATCGCTGGATGCCGAAACGCGCAGCGCAATCCATCAGATTCGACGAGATCTGTGCAAAACCGGGGATCTGGAATGGCATTGATGAATTTGCCGGGCCGCGCTACGAGGCAGCCGATACGACTTTTCCCGGAATTGTTATTGCCGGAATGTACAATCCCTGCCAATTGCCTTTTCGCCTGGTGGATGGACGACGGCGAATGGAAAAGCTGCGTCGTACCGGCGCTGAAAACGGAATGTTTCAGGTTTATTCGGTTGCGGAAGCGGAACAGTTTATTGTCGAGGTTGTCCAGAAGAAGTCAGGTTCATTCGTCTCCTAATCATTCCTGGTCCGCTGTGGGGGAATTGGATAAGTGCCGGGCAACGGTTTCCCACAGTTTGTGATAGTCCAATGGTTTGGCGATATAGCCGTCACAGCCAGCAGCACGAATACGATCTTCATCGCCTTTCATAGCCAGTGCCGTGAGGCCGATAACAGGAATATTTCGTGTTTCCGGGTTTTGTTTAAGCAGAGCCGTGGCTTGCAGTCCGTCTTTGCCCGGCAGCTGAATATCCATCAGGATCAGATCCGGCCGGTTACTGCGTACCAGTTCCAGTCCTTGCTCTGCATCCGTTGCGCCCTGTACCGAATAGCCGGCATTTTCCAAAAGGAAAACTACCAGTTCCATATTGGTGGGGTTGTCTTCGATAACCAGTATCTTGGCCATTGGTTACCTATTCAGGATTTGCTCGTGCTGGTCAAAGGTAATGCTTCAGTGCGGTCTTTGTCACCGGCTTCCCGTTCGGTTTCAAGTTGCCTCATCGGGAGCCAGACACTGAACCGTGATCCCTCGCCCTCAGCGCTTTCAATGGCTACAGTGCCACCGTGCAATTCAGCCAGTAGTCTGACCAATACCAGGCCCAGCCCCGAACCGTGAAATTTTCGCGCCAGACTTGAATCAATCTGGGTGAAAGGTTTGAACAGTATTTTCAATCCGTCGGCAGATATACCAATGCCGATATCGACAACATGTATCGCGAGAAATTCGGTGAAACCATTGTCGCTGAGCGGAAACGAACGCCAAGCCCAATTGGGGTTTGCAATCTTGCCCACTTCCGATCTTGGTACGCGTTTCGCATACAGGCTAACTTTACCGTTGTCATGGCTGAATTTAACCGCGTTGGAAAGCAGGTTGTAGACAATCTGCTTGGTTCGGCGGGCATCAATTATGACGTTCCCCAGGTCATCCGCCAGATGCGCATTCAGCGTGATTTTTTGCAGGGCTGCTTTTTCGCTGATGATTGACAGGCTGTTTTGCAACAAGGGAGCGACGTCCACTGGTTCCAGATCAAGTTCCATCCTGCCAGCCTCAACCTTGGACAAGTCCAGAATGTCGTTGATCAGAGAAAGCAGGTGATGGCCGTTGCTGTAGATATGTCCAACAAAGGTTCGCTGCTTTTCATTAAGGTCGCCGGTCAGGCCATTCTTGACAATCTCGGAGAATCCGATAATCGCATTCAATGGTGTTCTCAATTCGTGGGACATATTGGCCAGGAATTCGGATTTCATCCGGTTCGCTTCCTTCAACTGCAGATTCTTCAAGGTGATCTCGCGGTCGCGTTCATGCAGCGCCTGTTCATTTTGCTGGCGCTCAAATTCACGCCGTTCGATTTCCTCCATCGCGTTTTTCAATGCCCGGTTGGCCGTCTTGAGCTCTCCGGCACGATTCAGAACCTCGGCCTTCATTCGTTCTGCTCTTGCTTCCACTTTGCCGATCCGCTCCGTGTTTTCAAGCTTGGTGCGTTCATGATTCAGGATGTAATCGGTGACGTCTTCAACGTGGTGAATAATGAAAACAATCTGCCCCTCTCTCGATATTACCGGCGTATTGACCGGGCTCCAGTATTTGAGTTCAAAGTCATTGCTGCCATCTCGAAGAGGTATATCGTATTTCTGCACTCCCATGGTGTCCTGACGCTGATCCGTGAGGACACGATTGAGTGAGCTGCGCAGATCGCTGACACCGCTGCCTGAGTGATCGTCGGGATTATCCGGGAAGATTTCGAACAGGCCATGCCCGACAATGGTTTCACGTCGAGTCCCGGTTGCGTTCAGGTATTTATTATTGACGGCAAAAATCGTGAATTGCTCGTCAGGGAGCAGTATAAGGTAGGGATGTGGACTTGCCTCAAACAGTGAACGGTAGTCGGCGAGTTCTTTGTTCATACCAGATTTCGATTTCATAACCGTCCGGGTCAAGAATGTAAAGGTAGGGAAAACCGAAATGTATCGGAGCGACTGTGGGTTTTGATCATATATCCTGCCTGAGTTGAATATTCATGGCTGCAGATTCAGCCGCCGGAAATCGCACCCACGATCAGAAAAGATTCTTTGCCGTTGATCACTTCTGCGGGAAGCAGATCATCCATGGATTCATGGGAGATATCTTCCTTGCAGGCGAAGAAACGTACTTTGGGACGACGCTCTCCGCTGTAATGATCGATGATGGCACCCCGTAACGTTGGAAAGCGATTTTCCAGTGTACGAATCACCGCGCGGGCAGTGTGAGGCGCATCGACTTCAAGTTCCACATTTGGTCCACACTGCGCCAGGGTTTGCAGATGGAAAGGAAGGAGGACTCGAATCATTTGTCGGGCTCTGGGTGATTGCCATGCATGATAATTATGCTGAGACCCTGGCGATTAGCGCAGAGTTTGGACTTCGACGGACAATACCGGAGGCAGATTTGCCGCCACTGTCAGCCAGTCATCGCCGCCATTGGGAGAACAATAAATCTGCCCGCCGGTAGTGCCAAAGTAAACGCCACAGGCATCCAGGGTGTCAATGGCCATCGCGTCCCGCAGCACATTTACGTAACAATTCTCCTGAGGCAGGCCTTTGGTCAGCGCTTCCCATTCATTGCCGCCATTGCGACTGCGATAGACCCGCAGCTTTCCTTCCGGTGGATAGTGTTCAGAGTCGCTTTTGATGGGTACCACGTAGATGGTGTTGGGTTCATGAGCATGCACGGCGATCGGAAAGCCGAAATCGGTAGGCAGGTTGCCGCTGACTTCGTACCAGTTGTCGCCGCGATCGTCACTGCGCATCACATCCCAGTGTTTTTGCATGAACAATACATCCGGGTTGGCCGGATGCATCGCGATACGATGAACACAGTGTCCGACCTCCGCCGTGGGATCGGGAATGTAAAGGGAGTGCAGGCCCCTGGTGATAGTCTTCCAGGTCTTACCACCGTCGTCACTTCGAAACGCACCAGCGGCGGAAATTGCTACATAGATGCGCCTGGAATCATTCCGGTCCAGCATGATGGTGTGCAAACACATGCCGCCGGCACCGGGTGTCCACTGCATGCCGGTACTGTGGCCGCGCAGGCCCGAAAGCTCGCTCCAGTTCTTGCCGCCGTCGGTGCTCTTGAACAAAGCCGCATCTTCCACCCCGGCATAGACTGTGTCTGCATCTGACAAACAGGGTTCCAGATGCCACACACGTTTGAACTCCCATGGGTGAGGCGTGCCGTCATACCATTGATGGGTTGTGAGGGGTTTGCCGGTTTCCGCTGAGGTGTCGTAAACGAACTTGTTGCTTTCCGCCTTGGGCATGCCCTCCGGTGTGGTGGTGGGTTCGCCGGGCGGGGTGCCGGGCTGCATCCAGGTTTTGCCACCGTCATCGGAACGTTGGATGATCTGACCAAACCAGTCTGAAGTCTGGGAGGCATAGATACGGTCCGGATTCACGACCGAGCCGGCCATATGATAAATCTCCCAGCCACCGAAGTGGGGGCCGTCAATTTTCCATTTTTTGCGGTTGGCATCCGCGGTGATGATGAATGCGCCTTTGCGTGTGCCCGCAAGTATTCTTACCTTGTTCATAATGAATCCCTGATGTGCGATTGCGTCCAGTGACTGTTATGCAGTTGCTCCTTGTAGGTCTAAACAATATGCCCCACCCAGCGTCCCGACAGCATTACACCTGACCAGATTATCAAAGATCCAGCGCCAAAGAGCTTCAATGTCGAGGTATGCGGGTTAGGGGCATCCCAGCGGTCGATCTGCGTGTAGATCTTCCGGTGGAACACCAGCATATTGACGAAGGCTAATAATAGAAGGAAGACTTTCCATTGAAATGCCGGATTGACCACGTGGGATGCGGCGCGGGTGATAAACATGCCCAGGCCGGTGACGGTGGCAACTACAAACGCTCCCCAGGTCCAGGGTACCAGTTCCTGGTGCAGCGTTTTGATCGAATAGCGATTGGCGGCGAGGCCCAGCAGTCGCAGATCCACCATCAGCAGGCTGCCCAGCATCAGGGTAATAGCCACCACGTGGATGGATTCCAGGAACGGAAACCACGAGGTGCCACCGATAGCCCAGGACAGGGGCCAGTTCTCTATGTCGATCCAGAATGGCGCGCGCAAAATTGTATCCATGCACTAGCTCCTGTCATTCCGCTGGAAAATATATGTATTCAGAATACGCGATCCAGCGTCCGGCCATCACTACCATGATCCACAAGCCGAGGGAGGCGAGCGCTATCACCCGCGAGGTATAAACGCGTTGCCTGGTCAGGCTCCAGTAATTTTCCTGAGTCCGGCTTAACAGATGAAACAGCAGAGTCAGTGCGATCGCGGGGATCATGAAGGTAAACTTCCAGATAAACACCGGATTGTTGAAATAACGTGCCGGGCGTCCCAGTACGAACATGCCGCCGGAGATCAGGTTCGATCCCAACGCCCACCACAACCATGGCATCAGCCTGCGCGTCATCTCGGAAAGATTCTGACTTGGCACTGCCAGGCCGAGGATGCGCAGATCGATGATAACGATGGAGGCCATCACACAGGTGATGCCGAGAATGTGAATCGTCTGAATAAACGGCGGAAAGCCCCAGACATTACGCAACAAATACAGGGCACCGTTCTGCAGAAAGCTGCCATTGATGAGTTCTACAATAGTTTCCATCTAGCGAGGATCCAGGCGTACAAAATAACGTGGTGGAAAACCGGTGAGAATGCGGAACACCAGCCCGAGAGCGTTGTCACTGTCGACCTGATCGTGTTCAGCGCCTTCCACTCGCACGGCGCGATAGTCCGAGGTCAGGCCATCAAGGGTCACTTGTACCTCGGGATTGGCCAGTGCCTGACGGAACCAGGCTCGCGGCCAGTGATTGGCGGCCACGTATAGCTGACCATTGCTTTCCAGGCGCGCCACCACCCGGCTATGGGGTTCGCCTTCATTAAAAGTGGTTATCACCAGGGTTCCCTGACCGGCAGGTTGGGTGTAACCCAACAGGGATTCGAAGGCGATGACGATTCCGGCATAGATCAGCAGGAGGATGACAAGGATCTTGGCAATGGTTCTGGTTTTCATTCTTCTTTTTGCTATTGTCTTGCTGTTGTCAGAGTACAGATTTGGAGTGCTGTCCTAGGCTCGTGGGGGGATTCTAACAGACACCCCCTTTGCTCAGTCCAGTATTCCAGCGTAGCATCTGTGCAATTTGATCTTTCCTCTTCACCTGGCAGGGGACAAACTTGGACAATTCTCTGAATCCAAAGCAAATATGGGCGCTAACGGTTATTTCCTTTTTTGTATTCACCGGCGCAGCCACCGTGGCCGCTGAAGATCTTGACCTCGTGAAAGCCCGCTTCATCGGTGACTGGGAACTGGTAAGTTATTTCAACTTTCCGGAACCGGGTGGTGAACGTGACATGGGCTATATCGGTACATTGCGTTATGACGAATTCGACAATATGTCGGGCGTTGGCATGCCGGTGGATCTGCCGCAACGCGCGGCAAGATCAAATGAACGCATTACCGCCGGTTTTGCCTATTGGGGCAAGGTCGAATATGACCTGGCGAAGCAGCGCGTGATTCATCATGTGGAAGGCTCACCGATGGTGCCGGCCTGGGTCGGCGGCGAAAATATCCGCTACTACGAGTTCGTCGGTGACTATCTCAAGCTGTCTCTGCATAGCGACAGCGGACGCACCACCGGAACCCTGACCTGGCGCAAACATCAGGCACCTCCGGGACTGCAACAGGCAGCAGACGAAGCCGTGGACGCGGTGCATCATTTTATCGCTGAGTGGAATACCGGAAACATCGAGCGTGTTCGCCAGACCCTGAACTACCCGCATATCACCCATGGTGCTAACGGGCTGACCATCGCCAACGCGGCTGGGGAGTTCGTGCAGGATTTTGATTTGTTGCGCCGGCAGGGCTGGACCAGCAGTCGCATCGATCGGGTCGACACTTATCAGGTCTCTGCCGACAAAGTACATCTGGGCATGTGGTACAGCCGACTTAACAGTGCCGGTGAAGTGTATCAACCCGGCTATGTGTTTTATGTATTTACCCGCAAGGACGGCCGTTGGGGAATGCAATACCGGGCGCCGAGCGGGATACCTGGACAGTTTGATGCTGCGGCTTTGCAATCAGCACGCGAACAGGCCAGCGCTGCAGTGCATGAATTTTTTGTCGGCTTCAATGCCGCCGACAATTCTGCATTGCGCCAGGTGCACCATGTCCCCCAGGTGATGATGAACCAAAACGGTTATGTGCTGGCAACAGATTCCACTTCACCGATTGTGACTACCAATTTCGCCGCTCTGCGACAAAATGAAAATTGGGGAAGCAGTAGCATAGCGGTATTGAATCCGCTGTCGGTGACACCGAATCAGGTGATCTTTGAAATCGTGTTTGAGCGCTTTGACGCGGCCGGTGAAAAGTATCGCAGTGTGCCCGGCATCTGGGTGCTCAGCAAGCGCGATGAACACTGGGGTCTTGAGTACCGCTCATTGTTGACACCGACGTATGAGCGTTAGGGATACGTAAGAATAACCATCATCGTACGAGTGCCGGTGAGATCATTTTCGCACGAGGAAATCCTGATGAAATCCGAAACAGTACTGTCGATGCTGCAGACAGGTGTCTTTTTCTGCGTGAGTAGTTTTTGCATCGCTGCGCATGGACAGAATACCGACCCTGCCATGCTGGCAAACTGGGTAGCCCTGGATGCGCCTACCGGTCACGAGCATCTGGCCACTGCGCCACTGCAGATGCTCTATCCCGACTGGCAGCTTGATCGTTACGGGAATCTTGTCAGGACCATCGGATCCGGGCGCCCGCATCGCGTGGTCGCCTGTGGACTGGACTCGTTCGCCTATTCGGTGAGCCAGATTACGCAAGAGGGTTATCTGCGCCTGCATCGCATCGGTGCGGGATCGCGTCATCCGCTCTGGGATCAGGCCCATGAAGGGGAGCATCTCAGAATATTGACACGCAGCGGTCCGCTGGCGGCAGTCTCAGCTGTCGCGAACGGTCACTTCGCGATACAACATCGTGACGAAACTGCGCTGATCACACAGAACGACCTGTGGGTCGATGTCGGCGCGGAATCTGCCGAAGAAGTCGCCGCGCTGGGCATTCAATTGCTTGACCCGACTACGCGCAATCTGCCGGCCTGGTTCTATGCTGATGAAGTGGCAGGCCCGCGAGCTGGTGCGCGCATCGCCTGTGCCGCAGTGCTGGCTGCCGCCGAGGCCGGGCTGAATGCAGAACAGGGTAGTACCAGTTATGTATTGAGCGTTCAGCAGGTGTTCGGCTGGACCGGTCTGGCTGCCTCATTGCGCTGGCTGCCCCAGGTAGATGAATTGATTGTAGTGGGGCCGGGTGCCGCCGAGCGACACAATGAGCCGGTGCAAACTATCACCGCGATGCTGGATCTGGTGCTCGCCGAACGCGGCATCGTGACACAGAGACTGCTAGGAGCAGCCGTGGGTGATCCCGAGGCGCTGATGGAACGGGTGACGGTTGCTGAAGCCGACGCGTTACTTGCTGCCCTTTCCCGGACAGTGAACCCAGCAGCAACATTGCCGGTGTGGCAGCCGGCGCCAGTACGGAATCCAGTGACCAATGCAAATCCCGAGCGCTGGGGCGCGGCACCCAATCTGGAACGTCTGCAGGCCATAGAACAGGTGCTTGATGTGTTGGCCGAGACCAGCGCAGTGACCCGTCATGAAGGGCCGGTACGACAACTGGTGCTGGAGTCCTTGCCACAATGGGCGCAAGAGCGGGCGCAGACGGACGAGCTGGGTAATCTCTGGGTGGAATTCGGCGCCGATCAGGGTGAGGTCACTGTATTTGTCGCGCATATGGACGAGGTTGGTTGGGAGATTGTCGATATTGCCGCCGACGGCACGATTGCGCTGCGAGCACGCGGCGGCGTGGTGAGCACCGCCTGGGAAGGGCAGCCTGCGCTGTTGCAGCTTGATTCCGGCTTCGCTTCTACATCAGAGGCCGCGCCAGCGCAGCTGCAAGGGGTGTTCCTGACCCGCAGTAATCCGGACCAGAAACAAGCCGCGACCGTCAGCGCATGGTTCGGTATGGACGCTGTGCAACTCGAACGTACCGGAGTGAAACCCGGCATGGGAATGACGCTGCTGAAAGAAGGACATCGTATGGGCCGGTATCGTTATGCCGCTCGTTCCATGGATGACCGCGTTGGTGTGACGGCTCTGTTGACTGCCATTCAGGAGATTGACCCCGGGCAGATTCCCGGCCGCATTATCTTCGCCTGGTCAGTGCAGGAAGAGGGTGGGCTGAACGGCGCGGGTGCACTGGCGGCAAGATTCAAGGATGAAACGCGGCGCGTCTACAGCATCGATACTTTCGTAAGCTCCGATACGCCGCTGGAGTCGCCACATTTTGCCTTTGCCCCGCTGGGTAACGGACCAGTGCTGCGTTCGATAGAAAATGGCAGCATGGCAACGCCCTATGAGCTGGACAGAAACCGCGCCATAGCCGCTGCCGCCGGTATCAGGGTGCAGCTCGGTCACACCCAGGGCGGTACTGACGGTACCAGGTTTACTTTTTTCGGTGCCCCGAATGCCGGGCTGTCCTGGCCGGGTCGTTACAGTCATTCTCCGGCGGAGTTGTCCGATCTGCGAGATATTGCCGATCTGATTGACCTGATCAAAGCCATGGCCAGCGCCCCCGAGGAACTTGCTGATTAACCGTGAAGGCAGGCGGGTAGTTAACTGACGTTTAGCAGGTGGAAGATATAGTGATTCTGGTCGAAGGTGCCGGGCCAACGGAGTGCAAATTCATCAGGACCGTTGACTCAACGTCACGACCAGATTGTTGAAGGCTTCAGCCCAATATGCCGTTGTTTCCAGATTAACGGCAGTCGGCCACAGGTCATCCGGATGATGAAACCAGGGGTTATTGCCCAGAATAGAAATATACTGTCCACCGCCGTCAAAAATATTGCGCGCCTCTCCGAGTGGCCGGTTCCCAAGCGGAGTCTCCACGGCGGGCACCAGGCCTAGCAGCGCAAGTTCCCGCAAAGTTGAATCCCGATTCTCCGCATTGGAGAACTGCAGTCTGATTGCTGACCCGCGAGCCGCAAAATTTGCCCCAAGATGAATCCACATCGCTGCACCCTGCAACAGGCCGGCATTTTCCTGCAGATATTTCCCCATCCCGATGTGTCCGAGTTCGTGACCTGAATTGGCGGTAAACCTTACCGTGCGGCGCGGTTCGCCTAGTGATACGGCGCGCAGGATTTCCAGGAACAGGGCGATGCCGCCGCCGCGTTCTGAAGCGCAGCGCCACCAGCCGCTGCGTGGTGTCATCACCACAATGGGTGCCAACCCGGGATCACTACCGGGAATCGTCGCACGCACATTGAATGCAGAACTGACCTCCCGGTCACAGTGGGCTATCAAAGTGGCAAGGTCGCCAGCCGCCATTGCCCGTTGCAATTGAGTCCACTGGTTATTGGCAACATGCAATACCGGTGGCCCGATGGGTGCAGAAAAGTGTTCCCCATTGATGATATAAATTCCGTCAGGACTGTAAGTGGCATCCGTTACCAGCACGATACCGCGGTGATGATTGTTCTGCCGCGCCTGTTCCAGCGCTTGGGCAATGCCTGCCGGCATGGAGCCCCCTGTCATCACAACGCCAATGTCGGCATTACTGCCGAGTTCTCCCAGTCGACCGGTCACGCCGTTGGCGTCGGTGTAATTACAATCGTAGGCGGGAATACCGGGTAACTGGAATTGCCCAAATTTCAGCAAGCCTTCGCGCTGCACGATTCGATCCAGCGGGAACGGCTCCAGAACCGGGCTGATTCCCAGCAGCGTGATGCGGTCCGCCAGCCACTGGCCGCTCAAATTGTCCACATCGGTGCCGGTGCGATGAATTCCCTGCGCAGAATATTCGCTGATAATGGAGGCTACACGGTTGCTCAGAGTATCGGTCTCTTGCGCTGACAACAGATCTGAGTGTCCCGCAAGTGACAGAAAGGTGACTGTTTTTAAAAATTGGCGGCGGCTATTGTGCATGGTGATAATTTTCCAAAAGGGCTGTTCTTTAAACTAGTCACATAAGTTGCATTCGTCTTTTACCTTACCCTGTAAACAACAATTGTGTTCTATTCCAAACCTGACTCAATCATATCAAGGGTTTCGTTTACAGGTTCTAGGGACCCATTACCGAGCGCGCCTGAACTTTCCATTCACCGTCACGCTGGGTGACCAGGAACAGCGCTTCATATTCGCTCAACTCTGTTCCATCCGCACCAACTCGTTGATAGCGCAGGGTGACATTGGCTGAATTGGCGCTGGCCTGGATGACCCGCAGATTTTCAAAGCGGGTTTCCGCCCAGGTACGCTGGCGACCGGGCTCCGTGCCGTTCATGAAGTCCTGTAACGTTTCCCAATATTCAACGTCAATACCTGAGATTCTCACATGCGGTATGTGGATAGCCGAAGCCAGACGCTGGGGATCATGGGAATTAAAGGCAGCAAAGAATGATTCCACGGCGTCACGCGCCGCAGCAGTGGTCGCGGCAACCACAGCACGGTCATCGGTAAACTGACCTGCACCAAAGCGTGACTGCAATCCCCAGTGACCATCGCGGTTGGTGATTACATAGGTGACCAGGCTGCTGATCGTAGGTTCGTTCTGTTCATTAAAGCGAACCCAACGACCGGCGATGTGCACCTTGTCCTTGCCCACCTGCATTACTTCACGACTGTGCCAGCGGGAGTAGCGCCAGCCGGTGGCCAGAGTCTGGTTGAAATCGGTATTGGAGGCGTAATCCTCCCGCGTCATGAACAGGTCAAAACTGGGATTGGAACTTGGACGCACATGGGGATAGTTGAGTGAACCTGCCCAGATAAATGAATCACGGGTATTCCATGTCTCCATGAACAGGTCGTGAGCCTGTAGAGCCATATGGGAGTTGTAAGCGATTTCGTCATCGAAAAGTGGAGTCTGCGCGGAACTTGTTTGCGGCAACAGAAGTACAAGTACTGCGAAAACAACAGGGGACAGACCACGTTTATTTAGCGTGTGTATTAAACAATTCATGCAGGTGCTCCTTAATAATCGGGTTCTGAATCGTGGTCTGTCCCCTATTGGAGAGGCAGACGGTCGGTGGCGATCGCAATACCGGAACCTTCGACCTGGTACTGCCGGCGTTCCTGAAATCGACGCTGGGATTCCGGGTCAATGCCAAAATTCCGGCTGTTCCCCCAGCCCGCATAGTCGGGATACCAGAAAATGCGATTGAGCCGCGCGATACCGTCCTGTTCCGGAATCTCACGGAACAGGCCGACTACCTTGACACCGAAAGCCGGTTCAAATGTGACCCAGGCTTCACGACTGAGACGAAATACCTCATCGACATTGTCCGCGCTATAAAATTCATCGCGGTGTACGTAGAAACCAGTATCAGTGGGAACGTTCAGGCCGTCAGTCAGGTACAGCGGCGTATACACTCTGGTAGACACATTGCTTACGCCGCTAACAGTGCGCAACACGGTCTCCAGTGAAGGTACCAGGTCAGTGGCCGGTCGATTCCAGGCCAGCATCAGGATCACCTGATTGGCATTGAGTCCGGCAAAAGGGGCGTCATCCGGTTTTTCTACCGGGGTCCAGAGCGCGAAAGGCGTCGCACCCGACAGGCGCATCGCGGTCAACACTTCATCCCGTATGCCGGCAATTACTGCCGTTAGTTCGGCGCTTGAGTCAATAATGGAATAAGTAAATTGAAAGTCCAGGGGATCGCCAGTGGGAGTCTGGGCTGCAAGTTGACCTTGCCCCATGCCAATCAACATAACTATCAGAATTATTGATCTAGTTATCATTATTCAATCCTGTTGCCGTCTTCGTCCCAGATTTCGACAGGCCCAATGTCAGCCGCTTCAACCTGCTCACGAATTTTGGCAAGGTCACCGATGATCATCCATACCAGGCTGTCAGGATGGAGGATTTCTTCGGCAGCGGATTGCAAATCTTCCAACTCCAGCGCTTCATACTGGTCTGTCAGGGTGGCTGCATAGTCCAGCGGGCGGCCATAGCGCGCGGAGGTAATCATGCTGACCAGTACCGAGCGGGAGGTTTCATAATTGCCGGGAAGCGAACGCGTAGACCCGGCGATAACTCTTTCCAATTCGTCGGCCTGGATCGGCTGTTCGCCCTGGATACCCCGCAGTTCCCGATCCAGTTCCCGCAGCGAATCACCGGTACGATCAGTCTGCACCGGAGCGTCCACCATCAACGGTCTCGGGCCGATGGCGCTGGCCAGATTGATGCGTGCGCCGTAGGACCAGCCTTTGTCTTCTCGCAGATTCATATTGATACGGGCAGTAAATCCCTGTCCTAACACCCTGTTCATGGCCTCAATGGGGATATCCAGAGCCGTACCGAGGCCGGGAATTACATGGGCGGCAGCGATCTGGGACTGGGGTGAACCGGGCTTGTCGATAAGAATGACTCGTGGTTGTTTTGGCAGCGGGACGTTGGCAATATTTTTGACTGGCAGTGGCACTGCCGGCGCAGCCCAGCCTTGAAAGGCTCGTTCCAGAAAGGGCATGATCTCATCGAGTCTGGTATCACCGACGATGAACAGTTTCGCATTGTCCGGCCGCAACCAGCTCTCCCTGAACTGCATCAGATCATCGCGATTGATGGAATTTACCGACACCTCTGTGCCGCTTCCAGTGAGTGGAACGCTGTATGCGTGGCCGGGTCCATAGAGAGTTTGTGGCAGCAGGCGCATGATCAGGCTGCTGGGCTGAGCCTTCTCTTGCGCGATGCCGGAAATGCGACGGCCTTTCAGGCGCTCGATTTCTTCTTCTTCAAACACCGGGTTGCGAATAACGTCAGCCCAGAGATCTATGGACTGCGCCAGATTTGACTTCAGCGCCGAAACAGAAACGGACGATGCATCAAGGTCCGAGGACGTGGATATCTCGGCCCCCAGGTTGGCTTCCTGTCGGGCAATTTCCAGCGAGTCCAGGTTTGCGGTGCCATTTTCGAGCATCGCCATGGTAAACGAGGAAACCCCCAGTTTGTGTCCTGCATCTGCAGCATACCCGGCATCAAATTGCAGATTCAGTTCCACCACAGGAATGGTGTTACGCTGTGCCAATATCACTTCAATTCCATTGGACAGGGTGCCGGTGTTGATGGCAGGAAATCGCAGCGCGGGGGATTCGAGCGGGATTTCCGGCAAACCTTGTGAGCGATCCACGCCTTCGGTGGAAGTTGAGTACTGTCCGGACGGCAGCACGTCAACCTGATGCCAGCCTTGCGCAAGATAGATTTCTGCTACCGTTCTGACGTCTTCTATCGTTGCAGTGTTAATCCACTCCAGATACTGCTCGATAAAAAGCGGGTCACCGGCATATAGCTGACCTTCCGACAGTATGACTGCTTTGCCACTGAATCCCCCCACTTCTTCAAGACCACGGATGATGTCGGCATTGATGGTCGTGATCTGTCTTTGCAGTTCCTCGTCGGTAGGTCCACTGGCAATAAACTCGCCAACGAGCCTGTCGACAGCTTCATGAGCCGTGCTGACCGGCTCACCAGGATTCATCGTTACCATCAGCTCCACCGTGCTGGCCAGTTCGAATGGCGTGACGGCCAAATTTACCTGACTGGCTTTTTGATTTTGGTAAACCAGGTCCATATACAGGCGTGAAATGCGGCCCTGACCCAGTATGCCGGTGGCCAGATCCATCATCGCGCTTTCGCGTGTATTGCGATTCGGCAGCACCCAGGCGCGATACAGGCGCGCGGCCGGGACTTCGTCAAACTGTACTTCGGCAGTGTTGTGATCCCGGACCGGTAACATCGCTTTGTAGGTATCCACGTTGGGACCGGCAGGGATGTCACCGAAAAATCGTTCTACCTTATCCCGCGCTGTCGCCAGGTCAATATCTCCTGCCAGAGTCAGCACGGCATTGTTGGGTCCGTAGAAGTCGCGAAACCATTGATGTACGTCTTCGAGGGAAGCCGCATTCAAGTCGTCCATGGACCCAATGGTGGAATGACGGTAGGGGTGACCTGCCGGGAACAATCCCTCGTAGAGGTTGTAGAATGCCCGACCGTAAGGGCGGTTGTCGCCCTGGCGTTTCTCGTTCTGCACCACGCCGCGCTGATTGTCCAGTTTTTCCTGGGTTACGGCGCCTAACAGATGTCCCATGCGATCGGACTCCATCCACAGGGCCAGGTCAAGCGCCGGCGTCGGAACAGTCTGAAAGTAATTGGTGCGGTCCAGCCAGGTACTACCATTCAGACCGGTTGCGCCAACACGCTGCATCGGGTCAAACCACTCACCATCGAAGTTCTCCGAACCATTGAACATGATATGTTCAAACAGGTGCGCAAATCCGGTCTTGCCCGTAGGTTCGTTTTTGGAACCGACGTGGTACCAGATGCTGACTGCCACTACCGGCGTCTTGCGGTCCTCATGAACCACGACGGTAAGGCCATTGCTCAAGGTAAATCGGTCATAGTCAAGATTCAGTTCAGGCACACCGGCAGAATTCTGCGCCAATCCGGCGCCGGAATACCAGCCAGCCAGTGCAAGAACACAAATATATGCAGGGTTAATCCGGTTCCTCACGATTTACTCCTTACCGATTCAGGTGTTAGGCCGTGACATGATCGTTTCAGTTTTTGAAATCAGCAACTATCGTTAGAGATCAAGGTTTTTATCAGTTATAAAATCCTTTCATTTCTGGATATAAGTTATAGTCGTTACAAATTTAGGTTCTTGTCAGTTTTAAAATCAGTACAATCTTTTGAAGTGTTTAACAATCGTTAAAGATCAAGGTTTTTATCAGTAACTGCCCCTTCAGACGCCGAGGTTACGCCAGCCGCATACTTGGCCAGTACGCCGCGGGTATATCGTGGAGCAGGCTTCTGCCATTTTTTCAGGCGTGAATTTATTTCCTCATCATCCAGGTGCAGTACGATTTCATTGGTTTCTGCATCAACAGAAATTGTGTCGCCATCCCTCACAATAGCTATGGGTCCGCCTTCGATTGCTTCCGGAGTGATATGACCGACCACGAATCCGTGTGATCCGCCGGAAAATCTGCCGTCCGTTATCAATGCAACGTCCTTGCCGAGACCCTTTCCCATGATCGCAGACGTAGGGCTCAGCATTTCCCGCATACCGGGTGCACCTCTCGGACCCTCGTAACGAATTACCAGGACGTCACCTTTGACCACTGTTCCATCAAGTACACCTTTGAGACAGGCTTCCTCCGATTCAAATACCCTCGCGCTGCCCTTGAACTGCAGTCCTTCCTTGCCAGTGATCTTGGCCACGGCTCCTTGCGGCGCAAGATTCCCGCGCAGCACTACGAGGTGGCTGTCTTTTTTGATGGGTTTGTCAAAGTCGCGAATGATGTCCTGCCCGGCAGGATAGTCTTCCACGCTGGCAAGATTCTCGGCCAGAGTCTTTCCGGTCACCGTCATGCAGCTACCGTCCAGCATGCCGGCTTCGAGCATGCGTTTCATCAAAGGCTGAATGCCACCGATCTTGATCAGCTCGGACATCAGGTAAGTACCGCTGGGTTTCAGGTCGGCGACCATCGGTATGGACTTGCCGATACGGGTAAAATCATCCAGTTCCAGCGGCACCTTCATGGTATGGGCCATCGCCAGCAAATGCAGCACGGCATTGGTAGACCCTCCCAGTGCGATTACAACCTTGATTGAATTCTCAAATGCGGCGCGCGTCATGATGTCGGAGGGCTTGATGTCTTTCTCCAGCAAATTTATGATGGCTTTGCCAGCGCGCAGACAATCCTCCACTTTCTCCTTCGAGATGGCATCCTGGGCAGAACTGTCAGGCAGGCTCATTCCGAGCGCCTCAATGGCGGAAGCCATCGTGTTGGCGGTGTACATGCCGCCACAGGAGCCGGGGCCGGGAATGGCCGTATCTTCAATTTGCTTCAATTGAATATCCGAGATCGTACCGGCAGCGCGGGCACCTACCGCCTCAAAAACTGAAATGATATTCGTGTGATTCGGACCAGGTTGAATCGTGCCGCCGTAAATAAAGATCGCCGGACGGTTCAGGCGGGATATACCCATAATCAAACCGGGCATGTTCTTGTCGCAGCCGCCGATGGCGATAATCCCGTCGTGCCCCAT
>JBBDXV010000316.1:0-2888 GCA_040902165.1 Pseudohongiellaceae bacterium | reverse complement strand
GCGACATGGATATGCGCATCGCCGCCGACGGAACCTGGTATCACCAGGGCTCGCCACTCGGACGTATCGCGATGCTCAGGCTGTTTGCCTCTGTCCTGAAACGCGAGGGGGATGAATATTTTCTGGTGACGCCGGTGGAAAAGTTGCGAATCAAGGTGGATGACTGTCCGTTCATCGCCACGCAACTGGAAGTCAGTGGTAGCGGCAGCACTCAGGTACTGCACTTCATTACCAATACTGGTGAATCCGTTATCGCGAATGCCGAACATGCTATTCGGGTCGACCCGGGTGACAATGGCGAGCCCCATCCGCTACTGCATGTGCGCAGTAATCTTTGGGCTTTGATTCATCGCAATGTTTTTTATCGGCTTGTTGATCTGGCCGAACATCGTCCTGGTGTTGACACGACGGTTACCGGAGTGATGAGTGAGGGAGAGTTTTTCCCGCTCGGCAGCTATACCCGAAGCGATTTGAGTGGAACCTGAACCCCCACTCTCGTGACGATGTTGACCGGTGCAACAGAGGCGCCACCGCTTCCCGGAGCCGGTTGACCTGGGTGGGCAAAAACGGCATTATTAGCGCCTTTTTTTACACCGAATTACTTTATTTAGTCAATCTGGAGAATCCATGAAGGTTCTTGTGGCAGTTAAACGCGTCGTTGATGCCAATGTGAAAGTCAGGGTGAAGTCTGACAAAAGCGGTGTTGACCTGACCAATGCAAAAATGGCAATCAATCCTTTTTGCGAAATTGCCGTGGAGCAAGCGGTAAGATTGAAAGAAGCCGGCAAGGTCGAGGAAGTCATTGTTGTTTCTGTCGGGCCGGTTGCCAGTCAGGAACAGCTGCGCACCTCCCTGGCGCTGGGTGCTGACCGGGGCATACTGGTGGAAGCAGCGGCAGACGTCCAACCGCTGGCAGTTGCCAGAATCCTGCATGCATTGATGCAGAGAGAGCAAACTGACCTGGTCATTCTCGGCAAACTGTCCATCGATACGGACAATAACCAGGTGGGTCAAATGCTGGCCGCGCTGGCAGGAACGGGGCAGGGAACCTTTGCCTGCAAACTGGATGTGCAGGATGACCATCTGCAGGTGACCAGAGAAATCGACGGCGGCGAGCAAACCTTGCGCTTGAAGCTGCCTGCCGTGGTTACCACCGACCTGCGGCTCAACGAACCCCGCTATGCCTCACTGCCCAATATCATGAAGGCCAAAAAGAAAACGATTGAACCATTGAGTGCGGCCGATCTGGGGGTCGATGTGACGCCGAGCATTACCACACTGCGGGTTGATCCGCCGAGAGAACGCACCGCTGGCATCAAGGTTGCTTCGGTAGATGAGCTGATCCAGAAATTAAAAACTGAAGCCAAGGTAATTTGAGGAGCCCGCGCATGACCGTATTAGTCGTTGCAGAACATGACCATGCAGGTCTCAAGACCTCCACCCTCAATACCATTACCGCGGCACTGCAGTTGGCAGGCAGTGTGACCGTGCTGGTTGCCGGAAAAGACTGTCAGACTGCGGCCAATGCAGCGGCTGCTGTGCCGGGTGTCGCCAGGGTGATTGTGGCGGATCACGACTGCTATGCACATCAACTGGCGGAAGCGGTGGCGGCATTGGCCGTTGCAGTCGGCAAAACCAGTTCTCATCTGCTTGCGCCGGCGACCACAACCGGCAAAAACCTGATGCCGCGCATTGCTGCCTTGTTAGGAGTAGGGCAGCTCTCTGATATCGTCGAGGTGAAATCGGCAGATACCTTTGTGCGGCCGATCTATGCCGGCAATGCGATGGCTACCGTGCAAAGCAGCGACGCCATCAAGGTAATCACGGTGCGCACTACTGCCTATGCCGAAGCGGCCGCCAGCGGTGGCAGCGCCACCATCGAGGCAGCGGATTTTGTCGTCGACCAGCAATTGACCACGTTTGTAAGTGAACAGCTGTCAGTGTCCGAGCGTCCGGAACTGACTGCGGCCTCCATCGTTATTTCCGGTGGTCGCGGAATGCAAAGCGGTGAGAACTTCATCCTGCTGGAGAAAGTGGCGGACAAGCTCGGTGCTGCAATCGGTGCATCGCGCGCTGCCGTGGACGCCGGTTTTGTACCCAATGACATGCAGGTGGGGCAGACCGGTAAAATCGTCGCCCCGGATCTCTATATCGCGGTGGGTATTTCCGGCGCCATACAGCATCTGGCCGGGATGAAGGATTCCAAGGTGATTGTAGCGATCAACAAAGATGAAGAGGCACCGATTTTTCAGGTAGCGGATTACGGTCTGGTGGCGGATCTGTTTCAGGTGCTGCCCGAACTCGAATCCAAGCTGTAACAGATCCCTTGATTCACCGATAAAAACGCCGACGGTTTCGAACCAGTCGCCTGCGCGAAACCGTCAACCTGCTGTAGAACGCGGCGATGGTAAAACGCGACCACCGCCGGGTTATCAATCGATTGCCTGCCTGGCTTCTTCCAGCAGTTTGCGTCGACGTACTTCGCGCGGATCATTGTAGGCACGACCCGGAAGCGGTTCCAGATAATCTGCATCACCGGTGTTTGCTGTGACGGAATGTTCCGGCTGCGACGGGACCGCCGCTGCAATTTCGACCGTACTGGTTTCCGCCGGGGTCGGTGCCGCGGCAATTGCCTCTTCGATTGCAATATTGAACTGGTAGTCCGCTGCGGTTTCGTTGCCAATGGATTCGCTGACACGATTCTCGTCGGCGATCGCGATAGACTCTGACGGCATTTCGGTCACAGCCGGCTCGCGGTCCACGAATACATCGGCAGCAGGCGACAGCAATGTCGGTGTCTGAAACCCGGTAATTTCGAACGCCACCGGTTCGGGTTGCGTGAACTGCTGCGGCGACTCAGGCGGCTGAACTGATTCAACACCGCTCAC
>JBBDXV010000315.1:0-2892 GCA_040902165.1 Pseudohongiellaceae bacterium | reverse complement strand
TCGTCTCAAACTGTCTGGCAAGATAATCTCCCAGTCCAGAGGTGGTGAATCCCTGTGCGATTGCCAGGCCGCCACCAAACAACAACAGAATGCCCCATGGCACCTGTTTGGCTGAATCCCAATCCAGCAGTTTGCCGCCCCTGTCGCGACTGGCAGGAATAATAAACAGGGTCAGCGCCATGGCAATGGAAACAGTACCGTCATCGAGATAGCTGCCTACCGGAAAGGTGCCCATCCTGACCAGCAGCGCATCAAGGTAGTGGCTCCAGCCGTAGATATCGACAGTGTTGCCGAGCAGGCGCTCCGGTCGTGTCATCCAGAGAATTGCTACGCTGACAAAGACGGCAAGCACTTTCTTCTCTTCATTTGTCATCGGACCCAGCGCGGCTATTTCCCGATTGATGAATTCACGACCGCTGAAGGGTGTGCGTACCGGGAGTGGAAACACCAGTCGGCACAGGGTCAACCAGGCCAGTGCCATATAGATCACGGTCATCGGCAACGCAAACACAACCCATTTGGCAAAAGTTATATCCGGCGCATCGGGAAACAGCTGGGCCATCTGGGTAACCAGCACCCCATTCGGCGGCGTACCGATAATGGTGGCTAGGCCGCCGATAGAGGCCGAGTACGCCACGCCGAGCAAAAGCGCCATCGCAAAATTATCCGCCCGCGGTTCCACCTGTCCGCCGTCACTGACAATTTTCTTGTTCAGCTCTTCGTACAGTACGATCAGGGACAGCGCCATCGGCATCATCATCATGGCGGTGGCGGTATTGGACAGCCACATGGACAGAAAACCGGTCGCCACCATGAACCCCAGCACCAGGCGATGCGGATCCCCGCCTATCACTCTCAGTATGTGCAAGGCAATCCGCTTGTGCAGTCCCCATTTCTCGACTGCAATGGCGATCAGGAAGCCGCCAAGAAACAGGAATATGATCCAGTCCATGTACTGGGCAGCAACACTGTTGTACATGATCTGCAGATCGGCAACATTGACGCCGGCATCCACCTCGACACGGGAACTGGCATCCACCACCCTGCCGCGCATGATGCCGAGGAAAGGAAATAACACCAGCGGCAGCAATGCGGTAGCCGGAATTGGAATTGCTTCAGTAATCCACCAGATGGCCATCAACACGACGACAGCAGCCATGCGGGTAGCAAGCGGATTTCCCGGGTCGAGATCGACAAACAGCAGAATCAGGATAAAAACCAGCGGTCCCAGCCACAGGCCGATTTTGTTGCGGGTACCAGATTCGCTGCCCATGTATTCCCCTTGTTGATTATTGTTGTTACAGAAACCGGCTTTGAATTGGTGGCGGCTAGAATATTTCGGCCAGAAAATCCTTTATCGACCGATTGGCGCGTTTGTCTGCCACCGGATTATAAACTGTGCCGAAGGAGGGATTGTTGGCGGCGGGATTGGTAAACGCATGCATGGTCCCACCATACACATGCACCTGCCAGTCAACACCGGCATCGGTAAGCTCGGTCTCCAGCGCGAGCACCTGATCCGGCTTCACCATTGGATCGTCGTGTCCATGTAAACATAACACTTTTGCCGTAATAGCTGCGTTCGGTACAGATCCCGGTGCAAAAATGCCATGGATACTTATCACACCTTTCACGTCTGCGCCTGAACGCGCCAGCTCCAGAACACACATGCCGCCGAAGCAATAACCCATCGCCGCAACTCTTGAACCATCCACTTCCGGCAGGCCTCGCACCGCGGCAACGGCTGCATTGATCCGTCGGCGCAACAAGGCGCGATCGGTGGCGAATGGACCCATGAGGGCAGAATTGCCCTCGATGTCATTGTCCGTGCCAAACACGCCCTGGCCATACATATCCAGCGCGAAGCCGGCATAACCAAGGCCGACGAGTTTTTCTGCCGACTGGCAGGCCAGCTCCCGACGACCGGTCCAGTCGTGACTAACCAGTACCACCGGTTTCCTGCCTTTCGATTCATCCCAGGCCAGGTAGCCTTCAAGCAAGGTGTCGCCGTCTTTGTACTCAACGAGTCTGGTTTTCATTCACTTCACCTCTTCTTTTTCTACATGTCTTTCTTTACATGTCTTTCCATACATGTACTACCTGGAGATCCAGCCTGGGTTTCTGCTCTTACAATTTTGCCAGAATCGCCTCGGCAGCACTGACCACGATGCCGCCCGGAGGTTCGATACCGAGATGGGTGACCTTGCCATCTTCCACGATCATCGCGAAGCGCTTGCTGCGGGTGCCCATACCGAATCCGCTTGCATCAAGCTCGAGCCCGATGGATTTTGTGAACGCGCCGTTGCCGTCAGCGAGCATGAGTATCTCGTCGGCGTTCTGCGCCTTCCCCCATGCTCCCATAACGAAGGCGTCATTCACTGCCACGCAGGCGATGGTATCCACGCCTTTGGCCTTGATTTTGTCCGCGTTAACTACATAGCCGGGCATATGGGTGTTGGAACATCCCGGTGTGAAGGCGCCTGGCACTGCGAACAGCACCACTTTCTTGCCTTTGAATACCTCATCGGTACTAATGTCCTTGGGGCCTTCGGCGGTCATGATCTTGAAACCGCCAGCCGGTATTTTGTCGCCTACCGCAATAGTCATGGTGTCACTCCTGGTGTGCAGATTGTTTAAGTCGAAAAGCTGTGGCTTTTCTGGTCGAGCCGGAGATAGTAACAAACTTTGTCGCAGCGGAACACGCAAGCTTGTTTCGGATCCGGCCGGCGCCCAGCCGGGGATACTCATACGCGACACGCCCCAAATACAATGCATGTACATCTCTCAGATCCGGTCGGCGCCCAGCCGGGGATACTCATACGTGACACTCTGTAAACCCATCCATGTATATCTCTCGGATCCGGTCGGCGCCCCCCCCGGGGGAGAAAAAAA
>JBBDXV010000314.1:0-2901 GCA_040902165.1 Pseudohongiellaceae bacterium | reverse complement strand
TCCGCTCCATCGCGTATTGCAGTTGCGGACCACAGTCACAGCGCAGACTGAAAAGACAGTCTCCGGTAAGACATTCGGAATGCACACGGCACAGCACCGGGTCAGTCGTAACCAACTCTCCCATTGCCAGCGCGACATGCTCCTTGTCTGAGGCACTGTCTTCGAATCCATGTATGGTGAAAATTCCCCACTGGGTGGGGAGATTCGCTTTTGCGACACATTTGATGGTCAACGCTGCACCTCTGCTTTGACATTTGTTCGACCCAGAAACACTTTGCTAGGGCAACAAAAAGTTAACCGCCTGCAAAGTCAGGGCGGCCATTATACCTGCTATGGCATCGTCAAGCATGATACCCAGTCCGCCATGTACCTGCCGGTCAGCCCACCCGACAGGCCAGGGTTTAACGATGTCCAGCAAACGGAACATCGCGAATCCTGCTACTACCCAGATCCAGCCCGATGGTGCCAGAAACATCGTAATCCAGTAGCCCACAAACTCATCCCAGACAATACCCGGATGATCCTGAATCTGCAGATCGCGGGACGTGACCTCACAGATCCATATTCCAAGCCCGAAAGTAATGGCCAGGAACAGGAGATAAACCAGCCAGTGCATGGACGGCAGTAACAGGTAAATAGCCACCGCGAGTGCGGTTCCAACGGTGCCCGGCGCTTTGGGTGAGGCACCGCAGCCGAATCCGAAGGCCAGCAGATGCAGCGGATGTTTCCAAAAAACCGGCACAGACTGGGATGATGAAGATTTCATGACCTAATCTCCTTCCGAAAAGTGGCTGAAAGTCGTAGCGTTGATCGCGACCGGTTCTCCCTGACTGTCAAGACATTGAATGCCCTTGCCGGAAACTATCTCGCCAATACGTTTAAATGTAATTTGCTTCGAGGCAAGTTCATGCTCCATGTCCAGGCAGCGGTCAGGTGGGACGGTAAAACAAAGCTCGTAGTCATCCCCGCCGCACAAAGCCGCCTGGCGCCGGTGCTCCGGTGTAACCGAGGCCAGCATGGCGGCGGAGTATGGCAGCTGTTCGAAGTCCAGTTCCGCGCCGACACCACTGTCTTCGACGATATGACCCAGATCATTCAGCAGCCCGTCCGACAGGTCGATACAGGCGTTGGCGAAATCCCGCAACAGAATTCCTGCCGCGATTGCTGGTTGGGGTTTGTAGAAGCGGTTGATAAAAAAATCGCGGTGGCTGCTGCTGAGCTTTTGTCGATCTGCTTGTGGGGCACCCTCTTTGACGCGATCAACACCCGCCAGCGCATTAAAAATAGACAGTGCAATCGCGGCATCTCCAAGCGTGCCGGTGACATAGATCATATCACCGGGTTTTGCCGCAGAACGCAGCATGGCCTTGCCTCTGGGAACCAATCCCTGTACCTGAATGGCGATGTTGAGTGTACCGTGAATCAGATCGCCTCCCACCAATGGACAGTTATATTTTTTGGCAATATCCAACAAGCCCCGGCTGAACGCTTCGAGCCACACGGGGTCTGCCTGCGGAATCGCAAGCCCCAGGGTAAAGCACCAGGGCTCTGCACCCACGGCGGCCAGATCACTGAGATTGACAGCAAGAGCACGATAAGCCACCAGCTCGGGAACCGCACTCTCCGGAAAGTGGACGCCTTCCTGTAACAGATCCAGTGAAATTGCCAGTTGCTGATCAGGCTGAGGGTCGAGCAAGGCGCAGTCATCACCGATTCCCAGGCTCACTCCTTCGCGCCTGAAGCCCAGCCCGGAGTCGCGAAAATACTTGCGGATAATTTCAAATTCCAGTTGCGCCATGGGTTGATTTTCTCAGGCGCGCCCAGCCTCTGCGGGGCGCAGATCCCTTGCCAGTCGGTCAAGAATTCCGTTTACATATTTATGCCCATCGGTGGCGCCAAATACCTTGGCCAGTTCCACGGCTTCATTGATAACCACCCGATAGGGAATATCAACACGCTGAGACAGTTCGAAAGTGCCGATGCGCAACAGGGCCTTTTCCACCGGATCCAGCGCAGTCATTGACCGATCCAGATGTGGCGCAATCAATTCATCGAGTTGTGTCACCTGGCCCGGTATGACGGAAAACAATTCATGAAAATAATCCCAGTCATATTTGCCCTGGTATTCGGCGCGAAACTGCGCCTCTATTTCGGCCACATCGTCTTTGTTCATCTGCCACTGGTACATGGCCTGCAATATCAATCGACGCGCCTTGCGCCGCTGTGCCAGTGGTGGTCGACCACCGTTATTGCCTCTTTTGCCGACTGGCTTTGCGACCGTCATTCAGGACTCCAGCTTGCGGATGACGCTGAGTGTATCCAACGCAGCAAGTGCAGCTTCTTCACCTTTGTTGCCGGCCTTTGGACCGGTACGTTCAATCGCCTGCTCGAGGTTATCCACGGTCAGCACACCCAGCGTGACCGGAACACCGGTATCCAGGCACACCCGATTCAAACCGTCCACACAGGCAGCGGAAACATACTCAAAATGCGGGGTGCCGCCACGCACCACAGCTCCCAGTGCGATAACCGCATCATATCGACCTGTGGCTATTGCCTTACTGGTCACCAGTGGCAACTCAAAGGCGCCAGGTACCCTGATAATTTCAATATTCTCGTCCTGCACCCCATGTTGTTTCAGCGTTTCCAGAGCACCATCGATAAGACGATCAACAATAAAACTGTTGAACTGGGCCGCCACAATGGCGAAGTTTGCTTCGTCCGGCTCGCGACTGCCGGTGATGGTTCGGAGTTTACCCATGAATGACTTCCCCTGAATCCAATTTGTAAGGGCGGCTACTGATAGGGAACAAATTCGACCACTTCGAGATCGAAACCTGAGATGGCATTGAATCTGGCCGGGTAACTGAGCAGCCTCATCTTTCCCACTCCAAGATCACG
>JBBDXV010000313.1:0-2918 GCA_040902165.1 Pseudohongiellaceae bacterium | reverse complement strand
CCCAGCTGCAGGAGGCGCGTCTTGCTCAGTCGCGTTTTCCACAGTCGATTCAAGGTCACCAGGGTGACTGCGGCATTTGAACTGCCGCCGCCGAGCCCGGACCCCATCGGGATATGTTTTTCCACGGTAATGGAGGCACTGGCCTGCGGTAGATTGCAGCTGTCCCGCAGCAATCGGGCAGCACGCAACACCAGATTGTCCTGCAGGGGCAGGTCCGCCTGTTCACTATGCAGTGCGAGCAGTCCCGGTGTTGAAGGGATATCAAAATGCAAGATGTCACACAGATCGACCAGCTGGAAAAGGGTCTGCAATTCATGATAGCCGTCATCGCGGCGGCCGGTGATATGCAGAAAAAGGTTGAGTTTGGCCGGCGATCTGACCGTTACGGGCCCTGGTTTCATTGTGCGAGACTGTCTCCGAGGGTCCAGTTAAGACCTATAAAGGTAAGACTGATCGGCTCGTCGTTGCGTTTCATGTCGATGCGCCGGGGCAGGGTATAGTCCCCGAACAGGCGATAATCGGTATATTCCAGGGTCCAGCCCGCCTGTTCCAGGCGGATCACCTGATCAAACTCGCCCAATTGCAAACGATGGGCTTCATCCGGATTGGGCAATCCCCGAATCCAGTAGTTGAGCTGGGAGACCGGCAGTTCATAGCCCAGTTGCTGCAGAATCAGCTCTTCCGGACGATTTGCGGTGCGTATTTCGCCCGCTTGTTCGAGGCTGACCTGTCCGGGTCCGCCTTCAATGAGTGTCCTGCCTGCATTTAGCGTTCCCCACAGGAGGATGCTGTAGTGCTGCTGCGTTTGTTGCCAGCGAATACGCGGGGTATGGGCTTCATCATAGTAACGGGCATTGACCCGGCCCTGTAACTGCCAATGGTCCAGTGAACGCAGCGCCGCTTCCCGCTGAGCCCAGGTGCCGGTGGCTATCGGGGGCGGTGCCGAAGTGCAGGCTTGCAGAAGGAGAAACATCAAAGCGATGAGTGCGGCGATCGGACTGACGTTGGGTTTTGTCATTGCCGGTCAGGGTTGGAACCGTTCCATCACATTTTTCAATAATTCACTGTCGGGTCGTTCCTGCAGTGCATCGGTCCACACCTGCACGGCTTCCTGCTGGCGTCCCAGCACCCAAAGCACCTCGCCAAGGTGAGAGGCGACTTCATGATCCGGAAAGGCTGCAAACGCACGGCGCAGGTTGAGCAAGGCTTCTTCATTTCTGCCGAGCTTGTATTGAGCCCAGGCAAGACTGTCGATAATGGCAGGATCATCAGGAGACAACACAATTGCCCGCTCGATCAGCTCCAGCGCTTCTGCAAACCGGGTGGTACGATCAGCCAGCATATAGCCAAGGTGATTCAGCGCGCGGGCATCATTGGGATTGACGGCGATAATCTGCCGCAAATCCAGCTCGGAACTCGCCATATCGCCCAGATTATCGTGCATCAGCACACGCGCAAACAGCAGATCCACATCGTTGGGATAACGATCCAGCATTTCGTTCAGCAATTCCCTGGTCCGTTCAAATTCTCCTGCTTCCATCAGTGCCGCTGCTTCGATGCTGGTGAATACGACTTCCAGGCGCGGTTGCCCGCGCGATAAATTGACCAGCCAGTCATGCGCCTCATCCAGTTCTCCGAGCTCTATCGAAAACCGGGTTGCCTGTTGCTGGGCGGCGACAAAATTTGCCGTGCCAATCGGAACTGCACGATAGTGACGTATGGCTTCTTCAAGACGCTGCAGTTGCTCGTTGATATAGCCGAGGTAATAGTGCGCATCCTCAGTTCGATGGTTAGCCTGCAACAGGCGTTCAAAATAACTGCGGGCCTCATCGAAGTCTTCCATCTCTAAATCAAGCAATGCGATGGAATACATGGTTTCAAAATCATTCGGGTCCTGTTCCACTAGAATTTCAAACTGGCGTTTGGCAGTCCGGTAATCGTCAGCCTGAACCAGGTTTCTTGCGTAAGTGAAGCGCAGCGGTTTGTCTTTCGGGAATTTCCGCACACCGTCGCGTAACACCCGCAGTGCACGGTCGGTCCGTTCGAGCTTCTGTAACAGCTGGGATTCGATCAATACGATTGGCGGGCTGTCGCCATAGCTCTGACGCAGGCTTTGCAGTTCAATCAGGGCATCCTGGGTCTGCTGATTCTGGTCCAGCAATTGAACGATGGAGTAATGAATTGAATCTTCATCGCGGTAGAGCTGATGCAAGTCCCGCAAACTTTCGATCAGGCGATTGCGACGTTCGGTGTTGAGGCGCTCGGTGCGCCGCGAGATGGCGCTGAAATCAATCTGGCCACCGAGGTCAATAATGCGCGCCATATGATTGACTGCATCTTCGAACCTGCCTGCTTCCAGCAGCTGATAACTGACCATGAGATGCGGGTTGATGTCGGTGGCGTCGAGCTCGGTCCAGAGAACGCCCAGTTGAATCATGCCGTTGAGATCGCCCGCAGCGGACGCGAACTGGGTGGCGCGCTGAACGATGCCAAGGTCACGGGTGTCAAATGCCAGCCGGTAGTAGGTTTCGCTCGCCTGTTCGATATCACCCTGCTGCGCCTGCAGTTCGGCTGTAATGGTCTGGAAAAGCTGCTCCTCACTGAAATTGCCGTACTGGATTTCCGCTTCGGTTAGCCTTGCTTCTCCGGCCGATTCAAGCCCGGCTACCGGACTATCGCGTTCGCTGACAGGCGCCGTAGCAGTACAGGCCAGGGTTAGACCGGCGATCAGTGACAGGGAAAACAATCTGAGTTGAAAATGCATAAGTGAATCGACGAAAGAAGAGGAAGGTTGAATTACATGGGCGCCCATTTAAGCAAATAACCGGCAGACAAGGGAACCTATTCCTGCAGCTTTGGAAAAGAGGGGATTATTGGTCCCTGTGGTAAGATACCCCACTTTTTCAGTGTGGAAATCG
>JBBDXV010000312.1:0-2925 GCA_040902165.1 Pseudohongiellaceae bacterium | reverse complement strand
TATCGACCCGCTTCATAATGCTCTGGCAAATGTTTGTATATTTGATTCTGGTGGCCGGCGCCGCCCTGATTGCGATGGCCTTTTCGAAAGATCCCGACGTTAATGAGGCAATAAAACTCTATCTCTGGATATTGCCCGTGGGTTATGGGTTGCAGGGAGTGATCATTCTGACCAACTCTTCACTCAATGCTTTGCACCGCCCTTACGAGGCATTGTATTTGTCTGCAGCACGGTTTTTTGTTTTCTACGTGCCACTGGCATGGATAGGAAGCAAGTGGTTTGGACTTGCAGGGTTTTTTGGCGGTGCGTTACTGGGGAATATACTGATGGCGGTTATTTCCATTCGCGCTTTTAAACGCGCAGTAACTGGTGAGCAGCAACTGGAGGGTTTGCAACAACAATCCGGGCAGAATTGAACTCAGGGAGCGCGAAACAGGTTTCGCAATCCGTTTATAAGTGATACTTGACCAGCCTGTGCCGGGGGTACTAAATCAGGTACCGCTTTCTGAACTGGATCAGTATCGTCAGTCAGGCTGAAACTCTTGTCTTCTACGCGCGCAGGTTCTGCAGCCTGATTATCATCGGCGTAACTGAGTCGATTATTGGCCTCCTGAAACGCATACATCTCCAGACAGATCTGGTTGTATTCAACCTGGCTTAATAATTCAGGCATTTCCTTCATATTCAAAGTAAATTGCCGGTCGTTTGCTGCGGACAGGTAATGCAGATTCTTCTTGTTTGGCAGCAGCAAACCCTCGCGCTTTGCCACATCGTAGAGTGGCGTACCACGCAGGGGGATATACGGGAAGAAGAAGAAATGCTCGGGCTTGATACGCTGGTTGAGCGCCAGTGTTTCCCGCATATTCGCTGCGGTTTCCAAAGGCATGCCGACGATATTGAATGTCAAACGATTGATGCCGGCCTTCTTGCAGTTTTCTGCCGCTTCGACAATCTGCGGGTTTTTCATGCGTCGTCCCAGCATTTCGCCGCGATACTTCTCATCACCGCTCTCAATCCCAAACCAGATTGTATGACAACCAGCATCGGCGGCACTGCGACAGAATTCTTCATTCATCACCTCGACCCGTGAATTAATCGAGAACGGCAGATGTATGCGCTCCCTGTACAGAGCAAAAAAGAGTTTCACAAACTTCAGATTGGAAAGAAAAAGCTCATCCCAGAATTCAAAATAACCCACTCCATAGGTGTCTCTTAATCTCTCCAGCTCGGTGACCATGGCTTCAGGGTCATATTTGCGCAGAAAGGTCTTCTTGCTCTTCCAGCTTTCCAGCAGCGGCGTGTTGCAACAGTATGTACATCGATAGGGACAACCGCGCCCGGTCATCACCGGCAGTACGAGTTTGCCCTTGGGTCCAAAAATCGAAGAGTTAACGCTGCGGAAACCATCTTCCCTGGCAAAAATGTCATAGTCAGGGAACGGCAAGGCGGCGAGGTCTCCGTTCTGATGCGGCTCGGTCTTGTAAACCGAGCCGTCAAGCATCTTCTCCCACATTCCATCGGCGGGGCCATCCTTGCTGCCTCGGAGATGTTGCACAATATTGCCCATCGCATATTCCCCGTCTCCCACACAAATGTAATCAACATCAGGGTTCTGGATGGTTTCATCTTGCGACAACATGGCCTGATAGCCGCCAATCAGAACGGGCAGATTGGGCATCAATTTCTTTAGTTCAGCGAAGTACGGCTCCATCGGGAACCAGTGCGGACTCATTACTGAAAAGGCGATCAGGTCGGGATTTAGCGCCTTGATCGTTTGCGCATAATTCTCGGGCGAATATTTTGTCGCATCGCGCAGGATCAATACCGGTTCAAGACTGATGTCGACCCAGGGAAAATCTCTTTTGAGATAAGCACTCATGGCCGCGACTGGCATTGCGATTTCATTGCCGTCCGGGGAGTAAAAACTGAACACCAGTCGCAGGCGTTCAGCCTTTACGCTACCAAACCAGCGGGATTTATCCTGCGGATAAGGTGTTCGTTCGGTACTGAAGGCAATAACATCAGCCTTGGAATTCATTGTCTGGACCTTGCCTAACTGGTTTTGAGTTGATCGAGGACATCGAAACCCGGGTGACAGGAGGTTTTATCGACTGACCGGCGCGGAAGTATACCACTTATCAATACCGGGCACAGACCTGCAAGTGCCCCCATAAAAGATAAGGAATTCAGAGGGTTCAGGTCGAACTTGCCGGCTGTCCAGACCGCCTGCGACCAGGCTGCAGCAATCCCTGATTCGAATGCTAGAGTGCGTATTGGTTTTTTGGCATCATGCTCTGCATTTCCACAATCCGGACCAGTACATGGACGCCTTGAGTGCCCTGCTAAACAGAACATCCGTTCCCAAACTGACTGAACCAGGCCCCGGCAGCACTCAGCTGCAGGCTATCTGCCAATCTGCGTTTCGCGCAGCCGATCACGGCGTACTGCGTCCCTGGCGCTTTCTCATGATTCAGGGAGAATCACGCCGACGTCTTGGAGAGTTGTTTGCCCAGGCCACCAGAGCAGACAATCCAGCTGCACCGGCAGAGGACCTGCAACGCGCAAGTGAGAAAGCACTGCGGGCACCGTTGATTCTGGTAACGATAGCCTGTCCGAAAGAGAATGCCAAAGTGCCTGCCCTTGAACAGGAATATTCTGCGGCGGCAGCTACGCAGAATATGTTACTGGCAGCATTTGCACAGGGAATAGGGGCAATCTGGCGCACCGGACCGATGGCATTGCACCCTTTGGTCAGAAACGGACTCGGCCTGGACAACTCAGAAAAAATTATAAGTTTCCTCTATCTTGGCACAGTGGATGGCGCTACCAGGAAATTGTCAGAACCTCCGGTGCAGGATTTTTTCCGGTCCTGGTAAACAGAACAGGTGTATTGATGAAATTGCAATGCTGGAAGTGCGGAAATAT
>JBBDXV010000311.1:1244-2940 GCA_040902165.1 Pseudohongiellaceae bacterium | reverse complement strand
CCTGTTTTACCTGATTGATCAGGTCGGTATTGATATTGGTCATTAGCGAAAGACGTTCCAGAGCTCGGGGCTTGCCAGTGGGCGGCTATGATAACAATAAAAGTCTGTAGCCGAGAGACCGGCGGGTGTTTTTTACGGTAGATGTCGCAGCCGGGTTGCGGCCTGCCCCTTCTGATCGTAATTTAGCGGTCATGAACTCCTCGCGCAGCACCTATATTCCCCTGTTTATCGGAATTTTCCCGTTGCTGGTATTCCACCTCACACATTTTCTCTCTGCCCGGGCCGGCTTAGTCCCCTGGTGTATACCCTATTGGGACGGCTGCACCTCGATCAGCGCCACCGGTCGAAGTGGCTCGGCCTTCATCCTGTTCAAAGTAACCATGCTGCCGACGGCCGCGGTGCTAATGCTCTATTGGCTGACTACCTGGAACAAAATTCACCGTCTCATGACGCCGGGCCAATTCAAGCCCTGGATCCAGTGGTTAGGAATACTGGCTGCTGTTTTTCTGGCAATGTACACGGTTGCCCTGGGATTAGAGGGCAACGGGTTTCAACTACAGCGCCGTGTCGGCATTATCTTCTTTTTTACTTTCACCTATCTGTGCCAGCTCCTGTTTACCTATCAACTGGGTCATCTAGGGTTGCATGACTGGACCCATCGCTGGCAAGTGATGCTATGCACTGTCATTTTGTGTTTGGGATTGTTGACCCTGGTACTGGATTGGCAACTCGACAACTATGACGACTATGAAGACGCCTTTGAATGGATTATCACCCTGCTGCTGCAGTGCTATTTCATACTGAGTTACTGGGCCTGGAAGATTATGGATAGCACCGCAGGATTACAGCGCAGCCCATAACGGGCACCAGCGCCAATCAGGGCAACAGATATTCCAGGAACTGGCTGCGCATGCAGTGATTGGATGCCATGGACGAGGAGTAGGCACCGGCATTGATCAGGGCCAGATACTCTTCTGAACTCATGTCCGGCAGGCAGGCATCGGTATACCATACATCGAGTGCTTCGTTGATATTGCCAACCACTGTTGTCGGTACGCAGGTCTCGGATCGCAACTGCAGCGGCAGCGGTTGAAACGGCAATTGATAGTGAGCCGGCTCCGGTGCAATATTGAATCCGGCGTCCACCCCAAGAAACAGCGTGTCGCGTTTGCGTTCGAGATAGGTTTTACCGAGCAACAGCAAGCCGGCGTCCTTTAACAGGTACTCTCCCGGCTCGATTTCCAGGTGTACTTTCCGCGTACCGAAATGTTTCTTCAGAATCGCGGACCACTGACCCAGGTCCAGCGCTGATTCACCATGGATGTGTGGAACACCCAATCCGCCACCAACATTGACCCGCTGCACGGTCGGGCAACGATCGATGAACCACAGGCTCTCTTTGATAACCCGGTCCCATTGGGACAATTGCGGTGTCAGATACCCACAGCCAGTGTGGAAGTGAATCTTGCTCACCGTCAGCCCGGCCTGTCTGGCGACGTCCAGCGCCTCATCAAACTGTTCCCGGTAGACGCCAAATTTGGTCGTCAATCCGCCGGCATACTGCAGGCGATCATTGTTCTCGCGGCTGACTCCGATGGCCGGGTTAACCCGAATGCCGATACTTGAGCCGGGTTTCAACTGACCCCAGGTTCGAATGGCATGAATGGAATCGCAATCCATGAACAAGCCGTTCCAG
>JBBDXV010000311.1:0-1144 GCA_040902165.1 Pseudohongiellaceae bacterium | reverse complement strand
CCTTTGCCACCAGTTATAGTACTGGGACTGATCCACTGTCTAGTTCAATTCCAGCAACTCGGCCTGCGTTTCAGTCTGCAGGACCTGCACCGGCATTTCCTTGCGCCCGGTAATCCAGCCGCGACATTTGCGGCTGCCACAGGTACAGGGAAACTGTTTGAACAGGACATCCTCGGTTTCTGCATAATCCATAAACAGATAACTGTTGGCGGGAATGTCTTTCACGGCTTTCACCGTCATTTTCTCCATATCCAGGGAGATATTCGGTGAACAGGAATGCAGGAAATAACCTGCAAAATAACGGTCATACAAATGCTTGTCGGGCGCGATCTGCAAGGTGTGCTGGCGAATGTCAGAGACGACTTCCCCGTTCATAGCGGCCAGAACTTCGCCGCGCTTGAACGCTCTGCGGGTAAAGACACCGAAGCCGGAAGCTTCGTCTTTGCGTACAACTTCAAAATCACTGGCCTGCGGGTACAGAGGATTTTCCCCATATACTTGCGGATAGAGCATCGTATGTTGTCTCCGGAAAAGTGGAACTACCTGGGACGATCTTTGGCTGCTGACCACGGGACACTGGCAGTGAAACCGACGATGTCAACGCGCGCTTTATACTGCTATCCGCAGCATTCAACAAGAACTATTTTAGGTGCAAATTAAAATATTTGACGAAGGTCACCGACGGCAAGGTGATCTGTTCAGGGACGGGGCTCAGACTCAGGTACGCAGCTTGTAACCAGACTTGAATATCCAGGCCACGAGGGCGAAGCAAGTCGCCAGAAACAGACTGATACTGGCCAGGCTGATCCATACATTGACGTCGGCGATTTCGTAGAAGCTCCAGCGAAAACCGCTGACCAGGTAGAGCACCGGGTTGAACAGCGCCACAGTCTGCCAGATTGGCGGCAGCATGCTGGCAGAGTAGAAGCTGCCGCCCAGAAAGACCAGGGGCGTCACGATCAGCATCGGCACGACAGAAAGCTTTTCAAAATTATCTGCCCATATTCCGATGATGAAACCCAGAAGTGAAAAGGCGATGCTGGTCAGTACGAGAAAACTCAGCATCACGAACGGGTGGGCAATATGCAGAGGCACAAAAAGACCGGCTGTTGCCAGAATGATCACACCGAGGATGATCGACTTG
>JBBDXV010000310.1:0-2959 GCA_040902165.1 Pseudohongiellaceae bacterium | reverse complement strand
TTTCTGCTTTGCTGCATTGTCTTTTTCAAGAGCGCTATCGCTGACCTCAGCTCGATTTCGGGTGCCTCAATGCTGCCGACTCTGCTCGACGGCGACAAGGTTTGGGTTAACAAGCTGGCCTATGATGTCAAAATCCCGTTTACCGAGCTGACACTGGCCTCATTATCCGATCCGCAACACGGGGACATCGTGATTATCGACTCCAGTGCTGCTCAAAAAAGATTGGTAAAGCGGATCGTTGGCCTGCCAGGCGACACGATTTATATCCAGAACAATGCGGTAGTGATCAATGGCAAACCGGCCAATTATGAGGTACTGGCAACTGAAGCGGATTCCCTGATTATTCTCGAAGAGCTGCCGGAACACGCGCACCAGGCCAGACTGTCTAGGCACTACTACAACCGCACAGCGCGCACCTTTGGCCCGGTAACGGTTCCGGATGATCAGTATTTTGTCCTGGGAGATAACCGCGACAATAGCGCCGACAGCCGGGTCTACAGTTTTGTCCCGCGCGAGGAAATTATTGGCCGTTCGAATTCGGTGGTGTTTTCCCTCGATAGGGAACGTCATTTCCTGCCGCGTGGTGACCGCTTTCTGGCGGAACTTCAGTAGAGAAATGGAATAGAAAAACTCTTCGTTTTGTTTCCCGCAGCCCTTCCAACTCCGGACATGAGACTCATTTTGTGACAGTGGTCACACAGAGATACAGCCATCGCGCTGGTTTGGGTTTGAAGGTCTGGCCCACTACGTTCCTGTTTTTGATTATTTCTCTGGTTTCGTCCGGTTTAGCGGCTCAGCCCGACGGTAATGACTATCCGATTCCGCGTATAAGCCGGATACCGATCATCGACGGCAAGGTTGATGCGCTGGAATGGGCTGCGGCTTACCGCATTCCGGTGAATATCGAAACCACGCCGGGTGAAAATGTACCTGCCCCCGTCAATGCCGATGCGCTGATCATGGAGGACGGTGAAACTCTCTATGTCGCGTTTCTTGCGCATGATCCTGACGTATCCGAAATCCGCGCCTACTACCGCGACCGGGATAATGTCGGCAACCATGATCGGGTTGGAATTGTGCTGGACACGTTCAACGATGAGCGTCGCGCCTATGAATTTTTCGTCAATCCTTTCGGCGTACAAATGGATGCGATCAATGACGATGTCAATGATCGCTACGACAGTTCCTGGAACGGGATATGGGAAAGCGCCGGCCGCATCAACGATGATGGCTATTCAGTGGAGATGGCAATACCGCTGAAGCAACTGCGTTTTGCCGAAAACCAGGAACGACAGACCTGGGGCGTGGACTTCGTGCGCCTCTATCCTCGCGGCCGCAACTATCGCATCAGCAACAATCCCCAGGATCGCAATCGTTCATGCTATCTGTGTGATATTCGCAAGGCGCAGGGTCTCGAAGAATTGGAACCGAGCATGAACCTGGAAATTATTCCTACCCTGACCACCATTTACCAGGAGGATCGCAATCCCGCAGTAGGCGGATGGGAGTCTCACGACGCCGACCCGGATGCCAGTGTCGATGTCCGTTGGGGTATCAACCAGAACATCTACCTCAATGCCACCCTGAACCCTGACTTCTCCCAGGTGGAAGCGGACAGCACCCAGTTGGACACCAATACCACGTTCAGCCTTTTCTATCCGGAACGCAGAACCTTCTTTCTTGACGGCGCGGATTACTTCAATACGTTTCTGAATCTGGTGCATACCCGCAATATTGCAGATCCCGATTACGGGGTGAAACTGACCGGCAAAAACGGCAATCATACCTGGGGCTTGCTGACGGCCGATGACGCCAATACCAGTTTCCTGATCCCCCGCAGTCTTGGCTCCAGTGTCGCTACCCTGGGTGAGTCAGACAGTGAGGCATCGGTACTGCGCTATCGCTACGATATTTTCAATAACTCGGCAATCGGTGCGATTGTTACCGACCGCCGTGGTGACGATTACAGCAACACCGTGACCGGGCTTGATGCGGTTCTGCAACTGACCGACAGCGACGTCGTCTATCTGCAGAGTTTGCGTTCCGAGTCCCGCTACCCGGTCACTGTGCAACAACGCCATCAGCAGGCTGCGCGCCTGAGTGACGAAACCCATGTAGTTGAGTATCGTCATCGCGACCGGCGCTGGGACTGGTTCGTCAATTACAGTGATTTCGGCAACGACTTTCGCGCCGACATGGGCTTTATCAACCAGGTGGACTATCGCAAGGTGGTGAGTCGCCTGGGTCATACCTGGCGTTGGAATGACGAGAACTTCTTCAACCGGATCTGGTTCGCCGCCGATTGGGACAAGACCTGGGACCAGTCTGGCCTGGTGCTTGAAGAAGAGACTGAGTTCTTTGTCGAGATGGACGGTCCCTTGCAGTCCTCGCTGAGCGGCCTGTTCGGCGGCAGCAAAACCTATTGGAACGGGAAATACTTTGACGAACAATTCAACCAGATCAATCTGGGGATAAGACCCAGCGCCGACCTTTTCCTGCGATTGTATTACCGTCTTGAAGATGTGGTGGATTTCGCCAATACGCGGTTGGGGCGTTCGCGTCGTATCGGTCCCGAGCTTACGTTCAGCTGGGGGCCGCATATGCAATTGAACCTGCAGCATACCCTGCAGCATTTTGATGTCGACGGCGGCAGATTATTTACCGCGAGGCTGACCGACGCGCGGATGAGTTACCAATTTGATGCTCGCAGTTTCCTGCGTTTTACCCTGCAGTACACCGATAACAAGAGAGACGCTGATCTGTATCTCAATCCGGTGCAACGCCACAGTCGCGATCTGTCAATGCAACTGCTCTACAGCTTTCGCCTCAACGCGGCGTCACGCTTCTATATAGGTTATTCCGATGCCAGTTTTCAGGACGATGCATTCAACTCCCTGGAAAAGACCAACCGAACCGTCTTCGCCAAACTGAGTTATGCGTGGCAGCCTTGAGCGCAGTG
>JBBDXV010000309.1:0-2980 GCA_040902165.1 Pseudohongiellaceae bacterium | reverse complement strand
TGATCCGGGCCAGTACCTGACCCTTGAAAACGCACAGGCAAGACTTGCGGAGTTGCGCGAATATGCTGCGGAAAACTTCGTAGTCGCAGCTGCTGTATATCTCGCTGCCTATATACTTTTTACCACACTTTCTGTGCCGGGGGCCCTGCTGTTTACTCTCCTCGGCGGCGCAGTATTTGGATTGTTATGGGGAACTGTGCTGGTGTCCTTTGCCAGCAGCATCGGGGCAACTCTGGCATTCCTGCTGTCACGCCTGCTGTTGCATGACTGGGTGCAAAGGCGGTTTGGTGATTACCTCGCTCCTCTGAATCGCGGAATTGAGCGCGATGGCGCATTCTATCTCTTCAGTATTCGCATGGTGCCGTTGTTTCCTTTCTTCATGATCAATCTGCTGTCCGGTCTCACCACCATAAGACTCCGCGAATACTATATTGCCACTCAGTCAGGCATGTTGCTGGCTACCATTGTCTTTGTGAACGCGGGGGTTGAACTGGCACAGATAGAAACAATGTCAGGGTTGATCAGCGGTCCAGTACTTATTTCCTTTGCTTTGCTGGGAATATTTCCTCTGGTGGCGAAATTTGCAGTTGACTCAATGCGAAGAAATCGCATCCTCAAACCGTTCAAAAAGCCGACCCGCTTTGATGCCAATGTCGTCGTGATCGGCGCAGGATCCGCCGGGCTGGTGGCGTCCCTGATCGTCGCAGGCAGTAAAGCCAAAGTAATTCTGATAGAAAAACATCGCATGGGCGGAGACTGTCTCAATACCGGCTGTGTTCCCAGCAAGACCTTGATTCGCAGCGCCAGAATTGCCGCCTGGTTCAAACGTGCAAACGAATTTGGACTCAAGAACGCCCATGCAGAAACCGATTTTCCGGCAGTGATGCAGCGAGTAAAGGATGTTATACGGCAGATCGAACCGCATGACTCGGTAGAACGATTTACTGCCCTGGGAGTCGAGTGTGTCATGGGCGAGGCAAGGATTGTGAGTCCGTATACGGTGGAAGTGAACGGCAGGGCTATCAATACCCGGGCTATCATACTTGCTACCGGTGCTCGCCCTCAGGTGCCAGAAATTCCCGGCCTGGCGGCGATCGACTACCTTACTTCAGACTCGGTGTGGAGTCTCGAGCAGTTGCCGGAACGATTACTTATTCTGGGAGCGGGACCAATAGGCTGCGAACTTGCGCAGGCATTTCACAACCTCGGTTCCAGGGTCACTTTGCTGGAACAGGCTCAGAATATTCTGCCCCGTGAGGACAGTGACGTAGCCGAGCTTCTCACTGACCGGTTCCGCGCCGAAGGTATAACAGTGGTAACAGGTCACAAGGTTACCGGTTTTACCCGTCTTGGGAATGAAGCTTCGGTGACGGCAACAAATCAAAGTTCCACTGTCAATATCGGATTTGACCGGGTTCTGCTGGCATTGGGACGCAAGGCCAATGTCGAAGGATTTGGTCTGGAAGCGCTCAATATGCCGCTGACACCGCAAGGCAGCATCGAAGTAAACGATCTGCTGCAGACTGCCTTCCCCAATATCTTTGCCTGTGGTGATGTCGCCGGACCCTATCAGTTTACCCATATGGCGTCCTATCAGGCCTGGTATGCCGCATTGAATGCCTTGCTGGGAAGGGTAAAGTCAACGCGCATAAACTACCGGGTAGTTCCATGGGCGACGTTCACCAGTCCGGAAGTGGCAAGAGTTGGTCTGAATGAACAGGAAGCCGGGGCAAAAAATATCGCTTATGAACTGACCCGCTATGAACTGGCTGATTTTGATCGAGCCATTGCCGATGGCGAGAACAGTGGATTTATCAAGGTGCTTACGGTTCCGGGAAAGGACCGCATTCTTGGTGTAACAATAGCGGGATATCACGCCGGTGAAATGATCGGGGAATTTGTGTTTGCGATGACCCACGGCATGGGTCTGAAGAAAATCTCGGCGGTTACCCACATTTATCCGACACATACGGAAGCAAACAAATTCGCTGCCAACGCCTGGCGTTCGGCGCGATTGCCGGTCAGGCTTTTTCCATGGCTGGAAAAATATTTCCGCTGGCAACGCAATGAATAATCGGACAGTTACCCGATCTGATTCTGTGGTTTGCGGAAAGCAATGAAAAGGCAAATGGAGAACAGGACTACAAACGCAATCAATGCCAGCTCGGCAATGGAGAGCAGTCCCATAAAGCGCCAGGATACCTCGGCACAGTTACCGTCCCCCTTGAGCAGGAAGTTGAGGGTTTCGATGATCGGAAAGTTTTCATAAATATAGGACAGTCCGGGTCCGCAGGCGGGCACCTCGTCTTCCGGCAGGTGTTGCAGCCATATCTGGCGAATGGCGAAATACGCTCCGAATACACACATTGATGCAGCGCCGAAGGCATAGAGCTTTTGTCCTTGTTCAGTCGGGTTGTGGATTGCGGATGCCAGGCAGACAAAGCCGCAAAAAATCACAAAAACCCGCTGGGTAATGCATAAGCCGCAGGGTGACAGGAGCATGACGTGCTCCATGTAAAGCACGATGCCGATGGTGATGACACAAAGGGCAAAAACGGCAAGATTCAGGATGCGATTGTTTGGTATCTGCATGATTCAGCTCTGTTGAGTTTGCGCTAGAAACGATTCCAGTTTGTCAGAAAGGTATCAAAATCGATGTTGTCCGCCTGTTCAATCCTGTTCTGTTCCTGCAGCGATTCAAGGCTTGCTGTGGCAAGCTGATCATGGAGCGGAATCGCACTCGTATTGGCGGTGAAATAGTCCAGATGCTGTTGTGAGCGTTGCATGGCAAATGCAAAATACGACTGGTTCAGGCCCTGCATGATTTCCAGCATTCTCCCCGATGGCGTTAACGCCGGATCCAGAAGTTTGTGCGCCTGCGTCTTCATGCTCTGCTTATGTGTATCCATGTTCTTGGCATTGTCCAGCAGATTCGCGGTCACGGCAATATTGTCCAGCAGTTCCTCACCCCATTCCCGCA